>CAMZEO010000125.1 GCA_947305735.1 uncultured Planctomycetales bacterium
AACCCGTCGACCAGGTCAAGATCTTCGAAGATCGCGTCGCTTGCGTCGGTCGATTTCGCTGTGACAACGCCGAGATCATACGGTCCGCCGAGGTCTGTCAAGAGCGATAGATCATACGCCCCCGCATCGTTGTAGAAATGATACGCGCGGCATTCGAACCCGTAGCTCGAGATCGTCGAATCCTCTCCGTCGCCCCAATACAGCGTCCAGCTTGAGACCGGTTCGTTCGCTTCCGAGTAAATCCGGATAGAAACGCCGACGGGACAACCGGTTCCGGAAACGCTTAGACCGGTCATGTCGAACTGCGAAACGATCACGCTCGTCTCGCCGTCGTCGAACACGTTGATGTTCGCGCGGTAGAGAATATCGGGATGACCGGCTTCGTAATAGCGAACGACGTTGACCTCGCCGGGCGTCAGGGAAAGGGTTCCGACGGTGTCGGGCTGACTTCCGTTGGCGCTCATCGCGACGAATTCGCCGTCGCCGATTTTCGCGTAAATGATCGTCGGAGAAGACGTGAAGGAAGCGGCGAGCTCTTCGAAACCGACCTCGGCGACCGCCGTCGAAGCGTAGCGCGCGAACAAGGCGATTTTGTCGCGACCGGGCGCGTCTTCGCCGGACTGAGTCGGGAAGAACGCGTTCGTTATGGCGTTGATCGCCGAATCTCCGACGTCGCAGGCAATCGCGACGTTTGGCGCGTAGTAACCGGCGGCTCCGGGCGATATCGCGTCGTGGAACGGATCGTCGGTCGCCGTATAAACGACGACGTCGTTATCGTTTCTCTCGATCGAAAACGCGGAAGCGTCTTCAACGTTGGAATCAACGTCGATATCGACGCCTTCGGCGACGACCATTCCTCCGCCGATCGTCGCGGCGGAGTTGCTTTCTATCGTAACTTGCGCGCCGTTGAAAGCCATCGAACCGCTGACAAAGTCGATCGCGCCGCCGGCGTTCGTCGCCCCGTTGCTTAGGAAGTTCGCGTAACCGTAGAATTCAATCGATCCCGTTCCGTTGACGCCGACGGTTCGGCTCGCAAAGATCGCGCCGCCGTTCCCTCCGAAGTCGGAGTCGGCGATTAAATAATTATTCGCGATCGCTTTATTCCCGTTGAAGTAGGCGTTGGTCAGCTTTGCGTTGCCGGAATTCTGAAGAGCGCCGCCGGTCGACGCGACGTTGTCGGTGAAATTGACGTTCGTAGCTTCGAAATCGGCGAAGTTCGAGACGGCGCCTCCGTATTTGCCGGCGAAGTTTCCGTCGAAATCGACGTTGGTCGCGAAAATTTCTCCGGCGCCGGCGTTATAAATCGCGCCGCCGCTATAGCCCTTCAGGATATCCTCGACGACGACCGGATCGTCGCCCGTCGCCTGGTTGCCCTGGAAAAGAATCGCGACGCTCGAACTTCCGGAGTCAAGCGTAAGCACGGCGCTTCCGCCGTTGTAGATCGCGCCGCCAAAGGCGCCGTTGGTCGAGACGCCTCCGTTCGAGTTTGCTTCGGCGATATTTCCGACGAAACTGGATTCTCCGTTAATGACGACCGTTCCCTTGTTCCAGATCGCGCCGCCGCGAACCGCTTTGTTGCCCGAGAACGCGACTTCGGTAGCGGTAAAGTTTCCGCCAAACTCGACGCAGACCGCGCCGCCGTAACCGTCGGCTTTATTATCGTAGATCGAGCCTCCCTCGGCGACATATTGACCGCCTTCGGCGATATAGATCGCGCCGCCTCTGCCGGAATGTTCGGCGCTTTCCTGGGCGTAGCCGTTGGTTAAATTGACGTCCTCGGCGGTAATCGTTCCGGCGTTGATTTCAAAAATACGAGTTCCATGTTCGGCGACGTAGACCGAGTCGCTCGCGCGCGTCGGATCGACGCCGTTGACGGCGAGCCCGTTTCCAACGATCGTGAACGATTTTTCGCTCGCGATAGGCTCGTCTTCGACGTAAACGTCCGTCGTCCCGTCGGGCAGCTGGAATTCGATCGTTTTGAAGACGAAACGCGTTGTTCCCGAGTCGTCGTATTCGCCCGTCTCGGAATTGACGTCGTCGTCGTCGATCAATACCCATTTGTTTTCGAAATTGTTGAGGTCACCAACGCCTGTCCCGATAAACCGGCAATTGACGTAATCATACGCTTCGCGCAAGGAAATGCTGAGGGGATTTCCGTCGGAGTCAAAGTCGTTGGTATGATCGTCCTCGTCTTCGGCGATAGTGACGTAGATTTCGGGACTGAGCGTCGTGACGGGGGCTTCCGCAGGATCCGAATCTATCATAAACTCACGAATCGCGGTAACGGTAAACTCGTATTTAGTGCCGGCGAAAAGATCAGGCGCCGTGATCTCGTAAAGATTACGGCCGCTACTACCGGTTCCCGTTATATAGTTCGCGTCATCCGCAAATATTTCGGCGACGGTAACGGAACCGTTCATAATCAGATACTTGTCGGCGTACGGAACGCCGGTCCAAGCCAGCTTTACCGAATTCATCGTCGGCGTTGCGACGAGATCTTCGGGCGTGTCAAGGGTGGCGGCGTTTATCGTAAGGGAGAAGTCGAAGGACTCTTTCGCCTCGTTGACTGTTCCCGCGTTCATTATCGCGGAGATCGTAACGGTATAGTCGCCGGGAGCGAGACCTCCAAGATACTTCAGGAAAGCCCTGTCGGCGTCTTGTTGAACGGCGAAATAACTCGAGGCGTCGACGCCGCCTATCGCGACGCTAAGGTTGTCGATGGTGACGGCGGTTCCGTTCTTCACTTCCTTAAAAAGATCTAAATCGGACAGTTCCGTGTTGTCGTCGACGACTGCGGTCACGGTCTTGCCGTTTTCGTGGAGCTTGAACAACGGATTGATCGCCATAGTCAGTTGATTATTGACCGTTACGTGGATGGAATCGTAGTGTTTCCGAGCGCTTGACTCATTTTGAAAGTTGCAGTCTATCTCGTAGTAGTCGTATCCGATGGTTTTCTCTATTGACGTTCCGCGTGAATCCACAACGCTGACAATTGAACTATCCGGAACATTGGCTGTCGTGAGGTAGATTATTCCCGAGGTTGACATCGGTCTGCGGTAAAAGAACACGTTTTCGACGTCGTAGTCAATCGTTAAATACGCTAATTGTCTGTTGACGTCCAACTGAAGCTCTTTGAGGTTGTTGTCCATACAGTTGAGCGTGAGAAGCTCGGTCTGCGAAGTGGTCGGCAACTCGGAGAGATCAAGCGACGTCAGCTGATTGTCGCTACAATCGAGGTACGTTAGCGGAGTGGAGTCAATCTCCAAGGATTCGAGACCAAGCCCTTGTACCGTAAGATTTCTCAACGAAGGGAAACCGCTAATCTTGAGCGCCGCGCAGGAATTAGGAACGGCGACGATATCCAGCGTGGTGTCGCTGCTTGTAAAAGAGGTTGGACTAAATACGAAGCCCGCGTCTATCAGATCTTGTTTCTCCGCGTCAAAATCGCTTCCATCAATGTTCCAAACCCCGCCGTCTAGACCGGTGGAGGTCGTATTGAGGACGGAACTAAGACCGATCGCTGAATCGACCGCGTTCGTCGCCGTCGCGTATTGCGCGTCGTCGGACGTCGCGTCGGCGAGAATTAGCGCCGCGACGTCGCCGACGCTCAAGAGCTGACGCTCTTCCAAGGTTTCCAGACGCAAACGAGACGGACGCGCTCCGTCGGACGCTTTAGAACGTCGGACTTTCGAGAAAAAACAGCTTTTCTTCATGGAATATATCCCCAAAAAAGTTCTTGTAAACAGGTTGATCAAAACTGCGATCGATCCATGCGTCGACGCGCGCCGAAAACGCTTTCGCGTCCGTTTCGGGCGGTTTTAACGACAAGGCGCGTTCAAGGGGGGGATTTTTCGCGAACGCCTTCCGGGTTCCGCGCAGACAGTCTACGCCCTGCTTGTTTCCAATCGGGCAAGAAGATTATCGTCTTCAGAAAAAGATTTGATATTAATAAGATTCTTTAGGCTTCCAATTCAGACAACCGATATAGAAGTTACAACCCGTCAAAAGAAATTGTTTTTTAACGATTTTGTCTATTGAATCAGAGAGCGAAAAACAACGAAGCGGAGCTTCGCCGTCGGGCGAAACTCCGTTTGGGGCGAATGTTTGAACGCGAATCAGGACGGTTTAGTAGAGGTAGTTCGCGAGCCGCGCGTCTTCGAGTTCGTCGAGCGCTTTGAGAATCGTGTCGAACGGAACGCCCGCGCGGTTGTCCAGCACGAATCGAACGACGTCGTAATCCTCGAGTTTTTCTTCGACCGCGCCGCGAAGATCGTGATAATCGTCAAACGTTTTTTCTTCGGTTCCGTCGTTCCAGACGAATTGGCTCGTCGCGGTCGTCTTAATCGTAACGGTCAGACGCTTTTCGTCGCGCGCCGCCTTAATCGCGTCGGCGAGCGCGACCGACTTGCCTTTTTCCTTGCGACTCATATCGGCGGCGGTCATGAACGCGAAGATATTGATCGTTTCCTGTTCGTCGACGGGCGAAACGCCGGTTTCAAAGAATTTGCAAATTTCGACCAGCAACGGCTCGTATCCCTCGTAGTCGCCGACGTTTTGAACGCCGTCTTTGCCAAAGACTTTGCAACTGTAAGGCGCCGCTCCTTTGCGGATTCCGCGGAACGTTCCGATTCGTTTGTCTTTCCAGACGCCGACGACCACGTCCGCGTTGGGCGTGTTCGTTCTCGATACGGAAACGCAGTCGGGTCCCATGACGGTAAAGAGCGATTCGACGCCGTGAACGCCGTACCAGTAAAGCGACGGGTGTTTCGGATTGATCGAGCACGGACTTGTCGCGTCGGCGCCGTAAATCTCTCCGATCGGGCTGTCGTTTCGCATTTGCTGGTACGCTTTGACGTATCGAAGCGAAGAGGCGGAGAAGACCGGGACGTTCGATTCTTTGGCGAGTTCGAAGATTTCGAGAACGTCTCCGAGCGATCCGCCCATCGGTTTGTCGATAAAGACCGGCTTTTTCGCCGCGATTACCGGCTTGACCTGTTCGAGGTGCGGACGTCCGTCGACGCTCTCGAGTAGAACGCCGTCGACTTCGGAAAGCAATTCCTCGATCGTCGAACATACCTTAAGTCCCGCGTCGACACAATCTTGCGTGAATCCTTCGACGCGATCCCAGCTGTCGGGATTGTCCGGAACGCCGCCCGGATAGACGGCGACGCATTCGAACCGCTTAAAAATTTCGGCTCCGTCGGGATTGTTGATCGTCTTGACGAACGCGGGAACGTGCGAAGTCGTCGCCCCGATAATACCAAGTTTAAACGTTCCGTCCGCGCCGAATACGGACGCGTGGAACAACGCGATTAAAGAAAACGCCGTCGCGGCAAATACTCGTGTCATTGATTAACTCCGTGGGTTTGTTTTTGCGCTAGTCCGCGCGGACTACGCGACCATTATAGACGCGTTTGGTCGTTTTTCCAGTCCCCTGGCGATATTGCCGACGTTTGTCGAACTCGAGAACGCTCGCGCCATGCATGGTCGACCGTTCCGACGCGACGCGTCGACCGACGAAACTATTGACAAAAGTTGATTCTATGTTATATCCGTTCCGTTATAACTTTTTTCTCGAAAGGAACGTTTGATATGCTTGGAGCCATCGTTGGGGACGTGGTCGGGTCCGCTTACGAATTTCATCCGGTTCATACGACCGATTTCGACCCTTTTCCGCCCCGATCGACTTTTACGGACGATTCCGTTTTGACGTTTGCGACCGCAGACGTCCTTCTCAACGGAGGTTCGTACGCGGACGCGTATCGCCGCTTTGGCGTCGCCTATCCGGGTCGGGGCTACGGAGGACGGTTTGCCATATGGTTGCGCGACGCGACGGCGGGACCTTACGGGAGTCTGGGGAACGGCTCCGCGATGCGCGTCGCTCCGATCGGTTGGACGTTCGACTCGCTTGAAGAAACGCTCGCGGAGGCGAAAAAGAGCGCCGAATGCACGCATAATCATCCGGAAGGAATCAAGGGCGCGCAAGCGACGGCCGCGTTAATTTTTTTGGCGCGAAAGGGCCGGACGAAAGCCGAAATGAAAGAGTACGTCCGGAAAACGTTCGAATACGATCTCGAGCGCTCGCTCGACGAGGTTCGCGCGACGGCAAAATTCGACGAAACGTGCCCCGTAAGCGTTCCGGAAGCGTTCGTCGCTTTTTTCGAATCGGAAACTTTCGAAGAAACGGTCAGAAATTGCGTCTCGTTCGGCGCGGACGCGGACACTCAGGCGTGCGCGGCGGGCGCGATCGCCGAAGCGTTCGGTTGCGAGATTCCCAAAGAATGGCGCGAGACGACGATCGGGAAGTTAGACGACAAACTCCGCGCGATTTTGGACGAATTCGAAACGCGTTTCAAGTCGCGGTGAATTTCCCTCGGGGGACCGCCGTCAAAATTCCATTTCGTCTTGCGTCAAGACGACGGTCTGAGAACCGAAGTTTTTCGGCGTCGCGGGCTCTTTTCCGTATCCTCGGACTCGCCCTTTCGTCTCGAGATAGAACCGTATGAGCCTCGCGTCGCCCGACCGAATTCCCTCGAACAATTTGCCTTCGACGTAATCGAGCGCGTCCTCGTCGATTTGTTCGACGCGGCGCGCGAAGTCGGGATCGTCGCGTTTCCACCGCTCGAGTTCGTCGCGCGAGACTCCGGTCTTTTGACGCGCGCTCAGCTGACGACCGAGCGATTTAAAGAGCGACTGTAAAAAGAGTTCCTTGCGTTCGGATTCCGACGCGTTCGCGTCCGATTTCTTAATCGATTTTGTTTTCGAGCCGACCATAACGTTCGTCTTCTTTCTTTTGTTCTTCGTTGTCTTCAAAGGACGGCAGAACGCCGGGCGCGGCCTTTTCCAGAAACGCGTAAGCGTTCCGGTTCGAGAGCGCGCGCGTTTCTCCGTTGGCCTTGAGCAGGTCGACGACGGCGCCCAAATCGAATTCCGCGCCGACGTAAGAAACGTCCGGACGATACGAAATCCGCCGACACGTCTCGTCGACGCTCGCGCCCGACCAGCGCGACGCGAAGCACAGCTGTTCCTCGATCGCGCGAGCGCCGGTTTTGTCGATCGTCGCGATCGCGACGGTTCCCGACGTCGTTCTCACGCGCAGCGCGTCCCCGGACGAATTCGCGCCCGCGCCGTCGATCAGGTCGCGCACGGACGAGTAGCGCAACGTCTCTTTGAGTTCCGTCTTCGCCTTGCGCAGTTCGGCCAGCCCCGCGCCGTTCGTCTCCAGAATCGAGACGGAAACGGGATTGGAGCCGGACCCGCGCGGCCAAACGACCCCGCCGAGCCGCACGTCGTTCGATTCTCTCGCCGCGTTGCAGACCGCGAGCGTGGGCGTCGCGTGTTGATAGAGCCCCGTCTTATACCAGCTGTCGACGACGTAGTTCTCGACCGCGAGTCTCGCGACGTCGAGATACGGGGGCGTCGACCAGCGATCGATTCCCAAGTCGGTCGCGTTGCAGACCGTGAACGGCACGAAATCGAGCGTTCGTCCTCTGAAAGACGGATAAACGACGTTTTCGCCGGACGGTTCCGCCATATCGAACGCGCGCCATCGAGCGTCGGCGTCCGAGCCTTCGAATACCGCCGCGTAGTACCGTTCGCGAGCGTCGAGCGCGAGCAGGCGCAGCCGACGAACGGGGAGCCATTCTTTGGACGTCGCGTCGAACCGGCGCGTCGACTCGTCCAGAAGCGCCCAGCGCAACGCGCCGAATTGCGAGGTCGGCGTCTCTTCGACCATGCCGTCCAAAATCTTCCGCGCGGGGTACTCGATAATACAGAACTTTGGATCGAGTCCGTTTTCATCCGCGACGACGTCGAGCAACATTCCGTAGCGACCGAAGAGAACCTGGGCGAAATTCAGCCGCGCTTTCAAACCGGGCAACCCGTCGTTGAAACGATTGCCCCAGTCGCGCAAATCGCGGACTTCGCGCGCCGATTCTTCGTCGGAAGTCACGCCGAACCGAACGATCGCGGGGTTGCGCTGCATGAGTCCGGCGACGTCGTCGACGACCGGTCGAAAGAAGTTTTCGTAAGACGCGATTCGACGTCGGAACGAGTAGCGCGATTCCTCGAAAGGGACGCCGCGCAAGTAAAGTTCGTCGCGTTCGAGCGAACTCATCGGAAGATAGCTTAACGCGTTGGGACCGAATTTCACGCGTTCCGATCCTTCGTAGCAGTCGCAAACGTAGTCCCAAAGCGGTTTGTGACGTTCGTATTCGCCGTTCATTTTCAAAGCTCCTTTTTTTCTATTATCGCGAGCGGCGCGAAAAATATGCGCGTTTTTCGCGCGCGTCGAGTCAAACGGGGCGACCTTCGTCGGTTCTTGCAAAAAGAAATCGTTTCCGGTACAATGGCGCGCGAAGAGTCGTTTAAGGTTAATTACCGCAAAGGAGCGCGAAAATGAAATTGATTCGAGTCTGTTTGTCGTTGTTGTTGTTGTTGTTGGCGGCGGTTTTGCCGCGCGTCCAGGCGTCGTTCGGAGTTTCGCCGGAAGAAATCGCGTCGACGCTCTGTCGGAGCGGAGGAGGAGACTGGACGCGCGTCGTTCCGGTCGTCGTCGAGAATCCGACCGACGCCGAATACGTCGAACGCCTGACGTCGATTCCGATTTCAGACGCGCCCGGCGCGCTTCCTTTTCTTAACGAGCGCGCCGAATCGATTCGCGTCGCCGACGAGGACGGCGTCGAATGGACGTTCAACGTCGTTCGCGGCGACGGAACCTTCGTCGACAAAGGCGTCGTCGACGAGCCCTCTCTGCTGACGTTCCCCGCGACGCAAGCCGCTAAATCGAAGAAAACGTATTACGTCTACGCCGGAAACGACAAAGCCATGCCGAACCCAGACCGGCTCGGCTTGATCCGCCGGAACGCGACGAATCTCGACTTCGAAATCGGCGCCGGCGAGATTCCGTCCGGATGGCGTTTCGACAGAGCCAATAGCGACGGAACGTTGCGTTGGACAAACGAAAACCCCGCGTCGGGCGAGCGTTGCATTCGTTGCGACGTTCCCGAGAGCGAGAAGGCGTCCTGGATCGCCGCGCGTCAGGCGAACGTCGTGATCGAACCGAACGCGAAATATCGTTTTGAAGCGCGCGCGCGGGGGCGAAACGTCAAAGGATCCGTCGGCTGGTACCTTCATATCGGCAACTCGGGGACGGAAATGATCGACGCGCCCATGCTTGACGTCGGAAAAGAAGGCGATTTCGACTGGACGACGGTTTCCTACGATTTCGTCGCGCCCGCCGCCGCGGATTTGCTCTCGTTCGGCACCGTTCTTTACGGAACCGGAACCGCGTGGTACGACGCCGCGTCGTTAATCAAAATCGACGCGGACGGCAAAACGGTCGACTCGACCGCGTTGGGCGCGTCGCGCGAAGCGACCGTCGGCGACGAAATCGCGTTGCCCGTCGCGCCGAGTTTTTATCCGAGTCCCGACGGCCCGACCGCGACGTTCGATCCGGAAAAGTTAAATATCGGCGCGAACAAACGTTTCGCGATCGTCCGAATTCCGACGACCGAGACCGACGACGCGAGCCTTGTCGCGCTTTCAATGAGTTCGCTCGAAACGCTTTGGGGTCGAGATCTTGTCGAAGGCGACGTCGATATTCTCGGGCTCGACGGCAAAGTCGTCCTCGCGCAGTTCTATCGCGGAACGGCGTATTTTGAGGCGAAGCTTATCCCCGACGCGCGCAACTATTTCGTCGTCGTTGAAAAAACGCCCGTCGCCGGAAAATCGAGCGCGACGAAATCGGGAGCGAAGACCGCGAATTTGGCGTTTCCGGGCACGTCGGCTCAACTGACGGACGCCGGAGGAGGCTCCGACGAAAACGCGGAACTCGCGGCGTTGAGGCTTCCTTCGTTCCTTCTCGAACGCAACCTGTTAAAAGACGGCGATTTCGAGAACGTCGATCCGGAAACGTTCAAGGAGACGACCCAAAACCCCGACGGACGAGCCTGGACGCATGACGACCCGAACGAAAAGGGCGTCGGCTACGCGATTTTCGACTCCGGAATCGAAGCGCTCGGCAAGAAGTCCCTGAGAGTCGAGGTCGGGGAAGACGCCGAGCTTCATTGGCGCGGCTGGAGACGGCTCGTCAAAGTCGAGCCGAACAAGACGTATTGCGTCGGTTACGCGATCAGAACCGATTCGGACGCGTCTTCTTACGATCTCCATATGCACTGGCGCAAAGAGGACGGAACCCTGACGTCCGGTCGATTCGACGCGTTGGGACAGCCGACCGGCGGCAAGACCGACTGGTCGATCAAGACCGGCGCGATTCGTTCCGCGAGCGACGCCGAGTATTTGGAGTTGCACCTGACCAACATGACGCGCGGAACCGTCGAATACGACTCCCTTTTCATCGCCCCGATCGACTGCGCGGAGCCCGTCGATTTCCTCGGCGGCGCGACCGGCGCGTTCCAGGTTCCCGCCGTCTCCAAAGTCTTTGCGAACTCGACGTTTGCGGAGACCGCGATTCCGATCGACGAGAAGAATCCCGCGACTTGCGCGCTCGCGCTCGGCGAAGAGGAGACGCTCCAGATCGCGTTGCGGTTCGACGCCGATTCGACTTGGCGCGTGAAAGCGTCGGAGCCGACGTCGCGCGGCTCGAAAACCGCGAAACTCGCGCCGCCCGACGTTTTCGCCGTCGGACTCGTCTACGTCGACTATCCGACGAACTACTATCAGGACAACTCGCCTAAAACCGCTCGCAAATTCCCCAAAGGAGGTTCCGGTTGCGACGGTTGGGTCGGCTATTGGCCCGATCCGTTGATTCCGATCGAGTTAAACGGCGGCGGCTCCTGTTCGCTCGACCCGAATGGCGCGGCGTTATGGAACGATTCGCAACGTCTCGCGAGCGACGGCGCCGACGGAACGCTCGCGTTGAAAAAAGGCGAAACGCGCGCCGTTTGGCTTAAATTCAAGACGACGTCGGCGACAAATCCGGGCGTTTACGAAGGCAAGCTGACTCTTGTCGACAAGAATGATCCGAACGACGGGATCGAAATTCCCTACGCGGTCGAGGTCTTGAACTTTACGGCGCCCCGGACGAAGGTCGCCGCTATCTACGACGCGCGAATCAGCGCCGATTATTTTGGGGACGGTTCGCGAACGGAGAAGCTCCGCAAAATCGCCGATCGGCTTCTGGAGCGAAAACTGAGTCCGGACCAACCGGTCGCCGCCCCGGTCTTTGTTTACGACAAAACGACGGGCGAGTTCTCCGCCGACTTTGCCGAATACGACGAGCAGGCGAGTCATTACTTCGACGAACTTGGCGGCAAGGCGTCGTACTTCCCCGGCGAGTTCTATCTGTTCGGCTGGGGCGTTCCTCCCAAGGTCGTCAACGGAGAGAATCCTTATCCGGGCGAGTATCCCTACGAAGGCGCGGATCGTTCGCAACTGCGACCCGAGTATAAAAAGGTCTATCAAGCCAAACTTAAATTGTTCTGGGAACATCTCAAAGAGAAGGGCTGGTCGGACAAATGCGTTCTGTATATTTCCGACGAGCCGTTCTATTTCAAGCCGGAGATACTCGAACAGATGAAAGCGCTCTGCGACATGATCCACGAAGTCGACCCCGCCATTCCGATTTACTCCAGCACGTGGGTCTTTATTCCCGAATGGCTCGGCTATATCGACGTCTGGGGAATCGGACATTACGGAAACGTCGGGAAGGAGTCGCTTCAAAAGATTCGCGATTTCGGGAGTCGGATCTGGTGGACGACCGACGGGCAGATGTGTCTCGACACGCCTCTGTGCGCCGTCGAGCGACTTTTGCCTTACGCGTGCGTCAAACACGGCGCGGAAGTCTACGAATTCTGGGGCGCGACGTGGTATACCTGCGACCCGTTTGAATCGGCTTCGCACCTGTACATTTCGCAGTCGGATCAGCCCGGCGTTCAGTATTACGTCCGCTATCCCAACGGCGACGGGTATATCTTCTATCCCGGCGACCCGATCGGACGACCGGGCGAGATTATCGACTCGATTCGGTCGGAGCAGGCGCGCGAGGGAATCGA
>CAMZEO010000126.1 GCA_947305735.1 uncultured Planctomycetales bacterium
CGACACCAGGATTTTCAGTCCTGTGCTCTACCAACTGAGCTACCTGCCCGAAACTCAGGCAAAAGAATAAAAATAGTGGGCAGGGGCGGGGTCGAACCGCCGACACCAGGATTTTCAGTCCTGTGCTCTACCAACTGAGCTACCTGCCCGAAACTCAGGCAAAAGAATAAAAATAGTGGGCAGGGGCGGGGTCGAACCGCCGACACCAGGATTTTCAGTCCTGTGCTCTACCAACTGAGCTACCTGCCCGAAACTTGGAAGCCGCATTCCAACAATCGACGCGACGACCTCTCCGAGACGCATTCCCTATTGTACCCCTGACCGCTCATAGGTCAAGGGTTAAAAAGTTATTTTTCCTATGAGTTTTCCAAAAACGTCGTCCGACGCTCGAACGTCCGTCGATGGAAGAAACGGCCTTTCCTTCTATTCTCATTTTTCTTTTTTGGGGTATATTATCACGAAGACCGTAATTGGAAATGGCGCGCGAGTCGAACGCGCGTCGTCGTATCGAAAATCGCGGGCAATCCGCATTGAACCGGTGGAACCATATTATGAGCCGCCTTTTTGTCAATCAACTCCAAGAGAACGAAACGATTTCCGAGATATACCGCATTGCTGAGAAGGCGTTGCGTCCCAATAAGAACGGGGTTCTTTATCTGCAATTTTTGCTCCAAGATCGCACGGGCTCTGTTTCCGGTCGGCTCTGGAACGCGTCGGAATCGCTTTTCCGCCAATTTTCCGACGGAGATTTTGTTCGTTGCGAAGGGACGGTTCAGAATTTTCAAGGGAATCTTCAGGTTATCGCCAAAAAGCTGACAAAAGTCGAGCCCGACGAGGTTTGTTCGGAAGATTTTTCGCGCGGAACGACCGTCGACGTCAACGCGCTGACGAAGAGGTTGCGCGAATTGACGAGGGAGATTAAAAATCCGCAACTATACGATCTTGTCGATTGCTTTCTTGCAGACGAAGGTTTTGTCGAGCGTTTTACTCGCGCGTTCGCCGGCGTCCGTTTGCACCATGCTTATCCGGGCGGTTTGTTGGAACACACGGTGACGATGATGGAAATCGCGAGTAGGATCGCGCCTCTTTACGGTTCGATACTCGACGTCGATCTTCTCCTGACCGGCGCTTTTCTGCACGACGTCGGCAAGACGCGAGAACTTTCCGACGATCTCAACGCGCCGGTTTATACGGACGAAGGACAGAGTCTTGGACACTCTTGTCTTGGAGTCGAGATTTTGGGCGAAAAGATCGCCGAATTGGAGCGAATGACGGGACAACAGTTTGACTCGCGTCTGGCGTTCGTTCTAAAACACTTGATTTTGTCTCATCATGGAACCGCCGAGAACGGCGCCGCCAAGCCGCCCATGAGTCTCGAAGCTTTGGCGTTGCACTTTATCGACACGCTTGACGCCAAGCTCGTCGAATTTAACAGGTATATCCTTGACGATCCTAATCCCGGCAGTCTTTGGACTAATTATATTCAAAACGTCGAGCGCAAATTGATGC
Source organism: uncultured Planctomycetales bacterium (assembly GCA_947305735.1). Classification (GTDB taxonomy): domain Bacteria; phylum Planctomycetota; class Planctomycetia; order Pirellulales; family Thermoguttaceae; genus RUG369. Next base: position 1,510 of record CAMZEO010000126.1, read on the forward strand.
GGACAAAGATTCTGGAAAACGCGGAATAATTTGGCGTCCCGTTTGCCTCGGGAGGAAAATGTCGACGGAGAACTAATTCGCCGAACAGTATTTGACGTTCCCCGGCGATTTCAGTTGTTCTCTTTGTTTCTAATTGGGCGCGTCGTCGATCAAAACTTAAAGGCGTATTGATGAAATCTCACAGCACCACGATTTTGACCGTTCGCAAAGGCGGGTCCGTCGCGATTGGCGGGGACGGTCAGGTTACATTCGGCTCTTCGGTGATGAAAGCGGACGCCAGGAAAATTCGCAAGTTGCTTGACGGCGACGTCTTAACAGGATTCGCGGGTTCGACCGCCGACGCGTTCGCGCTTCTGGAACGGTTTGAAGCGCGCCTGAAGGACTACCCTCAGAACGCGACGCGCGCCGCGATTGAACTTGCCAAAGAATGGCGCACCGACCGATCGTTGCGACGTCTTGAAGCGATGATGATCGTCGTTTCCAGGACGGAAACGTTGCTTTTAACGGGCAACGGAGACGTCGTGCAACCGACCGACGGAATCGCCGCGATCGGCTCCGGGGGAAATTACGCAATGGCTGCGGCGAAGGCGCTTCTGGCCCATTCGGAACTTTCCGCGAAGGAGATCGTCGCCGAGTCGATGAAAGTCGCGTCGGAAATAGACATTTATACGAATTCGAATATTATCGTGGAGGAACTTACGTGCGAGAACTGACCCCTCGACAAATCGTTGAAGAACTGGACAAGTATATCGTCGGTCAACATGACGCGAAGCGCGCGATAGCCGTCGCCATACGAAATCGCTGGCGCCGTCAACAAGTCGAAGGAGATATGCGCGACGAGATCGGACCTAAGAACATGATGATGATCGGTCCGACAGGGGTGGGCAAGACGGAACTTGCGCGGCGCTTGGCGTCGCTTACGGGGGCGCCGTTCATTAAGGTCGACGCGACGAAATATACCGAAGTCGGTTATTATGGTCGCGACGTCGAGAGCATGGCGCGCGACTTGGTCGAAAACGCGATCGGTCTCGTTCGCGCGGAGGAGCGCGAGCGGATCGCCGAAAAGGCGAATGAAGCCGCCGAAAAAAAAGTTCTTAACGCGCTCGTTTCAAAATTTACAAAAGACGGGCGGGATCTTTCCGAGTTTGACGACGCGTCGGTCGAGCGCGACGTCGAACCGGAAATCGTTTGCAAGAGCGACGTGGAACCCGCTTCCGATTTGGACGAAAAAACTCTTTCTCCCGAATCAATCTTTTTTAGCGACGCAATGAAGGATTTTTACGAGAGTGTTCGCGAGTTTTACGAAAAACACCCATTCGATCCGAATAATCCGCAAAAAAGTCTTTCCGACGTTATGCAAGCCGTTTCAAACGGCGAACTTGCCGGGGAACGCGAAGACAAGCGGGACAGGAAATCGCCCGAGGCGGAACTTTCCCGACGCGAAGAGTCGAAAGACGCGTCTTCGTCGGAGGATAAGAAAAAGAAGGTTAAAGAAAAGTTGCGCGATAAGGTCGCCAAACTCCTGAAAGATGGGAAACTTGAAGACGAGCTTATACCCGTCTCCGTTCGAGAGACAAAAAGACCGTCGATCGTGATGGGGAGTATTGGCGTCGATTCCTTGCCCGGCGAACTTCAGAGTATGTTGGACAATATCGGGAACAGACGCAAGTCCCCGCGCGAAATGACCGTGGCGGACGCAAGGAAGTCGTTTGTCGCCGAAGAATCGGATAATCTTCTTGACAAAGACAAGATAAACGAGCGCGCGATCAAATTGGCGGAAGAACTCGGGATTATTTTTATCGACGAGATTGATAAAATCGTCGGAACGGAAGGCGCTCGCAACGCGGACGTTTCGCGTCAAGGCGTTCAACGCGACTTACTTCCGATCGTCGAAGGCACGACCGTCCAGACGAAACATGGCCTCTTTTCAACGGAACATGTGTTGTTTATCGCGGCGGGAGCGTTCCATCGGTCGAAACCGAGCGATTTGACGCCGGAATTGCAAGGTAGATTTCCTATTCGCGTCGAGCTTTCGGAATTGAAAAAAGAGGATTTCGCGCGCATTCTTACGGAACCGAAAAACGCGTTGACGAGGCAGTACGCCGCGCTAATGAAGACGGAAGGCGTCGAGTTGATTTTTAAAGACGACGCGATAGAAAAGATAGCCGAATACGCGGCGGAGACGAATTTGACGACGCAAAATATCGGCGCTCGCCGACTCTATACGATTATGGAACTCCTTTTGGAAGATTTGAATTTTGAAGCGGCGGAAATGGAATCGGGGCGCGTGGAGATCGACGCGGAGTACGTCCGGTCGAAGATCGACAGAGTCGCTCATGACGAAGATTTGAGCAAGTTCGTGCTGTAACGTTGTCGGACGGTTAAAACGACAAAACGCGCGTCGTCCGCTTGCGTTTGGCGGACGGCGCGCGTTCTCTTTTTCCACCGTTGGATCGTCAATCATTCGAGGACGACATTTTCCGGTCCGATCAGGTACAGAACGCCTTGTTTTAGCGCCAATCGACAGTTTCCGGACGGTTTGTCGACGTCGTTTCCAAGGTAATCGAACGCTTGAAGGACTTTGCCCGAGATTTTCACGCCGACTTCCTTTTCGTAACGGAGAGACCAAAGCGCCCAACCGTTTCGACCGTCGGGACGTTTCCAGGAAACGACGCAACAGTCTTCGGTTACGGAGAGATTCGCGCCTTCCGATAGCGCCGGACGCGCCCTTGTCAACGTTTTATAGGCGTAATAACCGGGTTTGGGATCCAGTTTTTGTCCGACGATTCCGAAATGGTGTTCCGGATCCCTCTCGTCTCTTTCCGGAGCGTGGAATTCATACCAGAAATAGCGTTCGACCCCATTGGCAAACGCGAGCAGATACGACTGGACAAGAAAGACCGCCTGATTGGGAACCGTGCAGCGATTGGAACCGTTCCCGTCGTCGTCTTGAATCGAATTAATGACGACCGCGCCTTTATAGTCGCTACTAAAGTCGTAAATACAGGCGGACGCGGCGGAAAACTCTTCGTTTTTTCCAATATAGATCGGAATGAAGGCGTCGCCTTCCTTGAGCTTCGCGTCGTCAAAGAATCGTTGCGATTGAAGAACGGGATTGAATCCCGCAAGTTCTTTCAAGCACTGTGAGGAGACGACCGTGGGAGTCGCCTCCGGGACTCCGTCGCGCGTCCACCACGCGAACCAGGAGATTCTCAATTCGTCGAGGTTTTGCCCGAATCGCGGATTGTTCTTTCCTTGCTCGAAACGTCCGGTTTTTTCGTTTAAAAGCGTCTCATAGTAGAGCGGAACCCCTCCGAGAAGAACCAGCGTTCCTCCGGACTTGACATATTGTGCGACGGCGTCGAAACACGCGACCGGAAAACCTTCGCTCGGCGGCATAATTAGCATATCGGCGTCGTCCAGAGAAATCGAAACGAGCTGATCGGCGTCGAGAAAAACCGCGAGTTTGTCGTTATTGAGATATTTAGGAGGCAGATAGTTAAGGAAGTCGCTCTTCGCGCGCGATTGAGCCGGATCGTACCGTTCGTCGTAAAAGAACGCGACTTTGGGGTCTTTATCCGGGTAGAGCTTTTGAAGCGCCGCCGAGACGACGCGACGGTTGCTTTCCCCAAAGACGGGAGGCGTCGCCCAGCCCATTTCTGTGATCCAAACCGGCTTTTTGGGCAGATCGCGTTTTTGGAGTTCCCATCGAAACGCCTCGACGTCTTTCGCGAATTGCTCGAGCCGTTCTTTTGTGACGATTCCGCCGCGATAGGGGTGGATGTTGACGACGTCAAAGAATTCGCCCGCGCCCGCGTCGAGCGATTTGGCGAAGAAGTCTGCGGGAACGCCCGCGAGACCTCCGTAGACGACGCGCAGGTTTGGATCGATCGCCTTGATCGTCTTGTACGTTTCTTTGAGAAGCGCCGCGTAATTGGCGGCGTCGGGATCGTCCTGCCAGAACCCCTTGAGGTTTTCTTCGTTCCAAACTTCCCAATATTGGATACGGTCTTTATATCGTTCGACGGAACGCTTGACGTACTCGAGCCAATGATCCATATGTTTGTATGCGGGAGAAGCCCAGCGGACGTCGTAATCAAGAATCGGCAGAAGTTGCAAACCGAGCTTATTCGTTTCGTCCACGACTCTGTCAAGATGTTCGAACGTCCATTTTCCTTCCGAACGTTCCACGCCGCTCCAGGAGAAGTCGGCTCGAATCCAGGAAATACCCGCCTCTTTCATCAGGAGAAGATTGTTGGGAATCTGGTTCCATTCTTCTCCGGCTCCAACGTGCGCGCAAACTCCGTAAGGCGAGTTGGCGACCGTTGCGTCCGCCGACGCGGGATGCGCCGCAAGCGGTTCCGCAGAGGCGAAACCGTCGAAGGAAGAGAGGCCGGACGAAGCGGCAAAAGCTCCGAGAGCCGACGTTTTAATGAAATCGCGCCGATTATATTTTACCATTACTTTTAAAGATGAGGCGTCCATTTTATCATCCGTTATTCCGTTTAAAAATCGCTTAAAGAAACATGTCGCCAAAAAGCGTCGCCGACATTATAACGGGAAAAATCAGCGCGGGCAAGGAACGAAACAAGAAAAAACGCGCGAAACATAGCCGCTGTTCCGCGCGAAGGAAGATCGATCAACAGGCCGCTTTTTAGAGGAATACCAGCGTCATGACGATTAGAATTGGCAATAAGAAACAGACGCTGTACCCCATATAACCGAAAAAACTTGGCATTTTAACGCCGCTTTGTTCCGCAATAGCCTTAACCATAAAATTCGGTCCGTTGCCAATATAAGTCATGGCTCCCATAAAGACGGAACCTAACGAAATCGCAATAAGAAGTTTGAGAGGAATCGCGACTCCGGATTGCCCCGAACCTTCTTTAAGTTCCGCCTCGATTTTTTGAGCCGTTTCTTCGTCATTTTTCTGCAGGGCTTCGAGTAATTCCCCTTCCGACGCGGCTTTTGCCGTTTCGAAGAAAACGACGTAGGTCGGCGCATTGTCCAAGACGGAAGAAAGCGCTCCCGAAATCCAGAAGAATTCTTGGGCTTCGTCGAGATTAATTCGAGATCCGTATCGATCGATTTTTGACACGACGTCGGCACCCTTGGCGTTTAAAATCTGCAAGGGCGCCTGCATGCAGATGAAAATACCAAAAAAGAGCGCGGCGACTTCGATAATCGCGCCAAAGTTGAAATCATTGTCTCTTCGAATAGCGTTTGAACCGAAGGCAAAGGATAAAAAGACCATTAATAGTTGGACGATCTCCCGTAGAAACATCGGCGGATGAACCCCGGTATGCGCGCCGAAGAGCGACAGAAATTCCTGCGCCGGATCCAGAAGCATGACCGCGAGAATTACGCCGAGGAGGCAGAATAAATTCGGAATGAGGCCGTAAATTCTGACGGGTTCCGCCATGACTTCGTCCGTAACCTGATCGAGCGTCGTTTCTCGCGCGTAAAAATAGAATTTGTCGAGCAGATAATAAAGCGCGATTAATAAGCCGCATACGAAGAGCCATTCTTTCCACAAATGGAACGTCCATAAGAAGCGCACGCCTCGGAGATAACCCAGGAAAAGCGGAGGATCTCCAATCGGCAACAAACAACCTCCAACGTTGCAAACGCAGAAAATAAAGAATACGATCGTGTGTATTTTATGTTTGCGAAACTTGTTTGTTTCCAGCAGGAGCCGAATAAGCAACATCGCCGCGCCCGTCGTGCCGACGAAACTCGCCAACGCGGCGCCAATCGCCAGTATGAGCGAGTTGTTTGCCGGACTTGCTTTCAAATCGCCGACAATACGGATGCCGCCCGTAATTGAAAAAAGCGAGAACAACAGGACGATAAAAGAAACGTATTCGCCTAAGATTGCGTTGACGAACACTGTCGAGGCTTTGGCAAACCAACCGGAGTCGGCGTCCACGACGCGATGAGCGGGCCAGTGCAAGTCCAGCGAATAACGGTAGAAAAACGCGTAATATCCAAGGGCGAGCAGCGCGAGGAAAGCGGCGACGTAAAAACGATGCAAGTTGCTTTCCCACCAATGTTCCGTTGCTGGAATTAAAGGAAGCAACGCTATGCACAAGAGAAGGACGACAAAGGGAATCGACGTCCACAACGGCGGACATTGGATTTCGCCTTCCGCAGCGTCTTTTTGAAAGTCGCGAGCGATTTTATTCGAATCTTCGTCGACCTTTTCGATCGCTGTCTCTTCGTGGGAATGATTGTGAAATTGCGCGTTCGTCCACTTTTGAGGAAGACCGCACAGCAGGAGCGCGACGTAGATTATGAAAACGACGACAAGGGCGACGCTCGTCGCCCCGTAAGATCCCGAAGTTTGTTCGACGACCCTTTCCGAAGTATCGGACATTCTCAGTTTCCTTGAATACCTGAATTTAGTTCAACGGTTGACGGAAAAGCCGCCTACATGGAACGACGAATACGCTCTAGGTTCCATTGCATCTTCTCCTGTTGCGACATTTTCGAGAAATCCGGCGCCATGGAAAAACTCGTTTTTTCCGCCTTTTGTTCTTCTTCTGCGATCTTGAAATAGTTCCGTTGGAAGATTTTTTTCGCCTGCGCGGAAGCGAGAGCGTCGCGCGTCGGCGCGGCGAGATGCGCATCCCGAGTGGAACCGGTCATGGAGACAGTTTTCTTTTCATTATAACTCAGTGACTGCGCGGTCGTTTGCAAGTCCTCTTCTAAGGAACGTTTGGGTTTAATACCGAGTTTTTGAAGGTCGCCGTGATACGCCTTGACCGCCTCGACGGGCGCAATTTCGCCGTCGGCGATGGCCCGGAGGTAGACGATGAAGGAGAGCTGGTGATCCGCATTGTTGATTTTACGTCCGTAAAGGGCGACGCGGGCTCCGTATTTTTTGGCGTCGTAGAGCATTTGAAACGCGTCGAGCGTAGTTCCGGCGCTTCCGCCCAAAATGCCGACGACGAGCGTGGAATCGTACCTGACCAGCGATTCCATCGCCTTGGGACCATAATACGGAATTTTCAAGAAGGCGGGTCGTCCCGCGCTTGTAACGCCCGCAAGAGCGCGAACAATGTGGTCGCTGACAAATTTAGGCACGTCTTCAATCGCGTTGACCGGCGCGTTGGGACTAAAGACTTCGAGAAAATGTCTGAATCCCTTTTTCTCCGCTTCAAGCCGGAACGCTTTGTATTGAGTCAACGCTTCGTAATCGCGCTCAAGATCGTTGTTGAAGGTGATTGAATAGAGCCCCAGATCGGCGCCTTTTTTCGCGGCGATTTCCGCTTTGGAACAGTTTGCGTGTCCGCAAAGCGCGTGATCAAGGTCGGCGGATCGGAACGGACGCGAAGGGACTTCGCCGTAAACGGCGCCCGCGCCCGCGAGCCAAATGTCGGTGGCGTCGTTGGCGCGAATCGCCGGCGTGATGCGAGTGTTTTCAAAGAGCCCCTCGCGAAGGGTTAATACTTCGTTTGTGCTCGCGCTCATCAGGACGATATCGACGAGCCCCTGCTTGATGACTTCCCGAATTTGATTGCGGTAATCGTCAAGCGTTTTAAATTTCGCTTCCGAGGCATAATTTTCGGGACTCAAACCAGGCGCGGAAAGTCCGTACGCCATGTCGCCGTCTTTGGCGTCGGCAAGAATGAAGTCGTTGCAACTACGATCTTGAAGAATACGCGCTAATTTGCGATCGAGCGATTTTTCCATTGTTATGATTCTTTGAAACGCGAGGATGAAATTATAAGAACGCAAAACCTTTGTTAAAGCGCCGTTCCGCTGAAGGGAAACCGCTTTGCCGCGTCTAACCCGTTCAGCAAACCGCGCCGACGCCATTATAAACCGCTGGCGGAAATCGTCAAGATTTTTGAGAATGGAACCGAAATAAAAGGATTTTGAGAGAAAAGGATTTGATTTTTATGATTATGCCAAGACAAAACGCGCGAATTATCACCAACTGAGAATTCATGCGTTTTGTCGTCAAAGAGATTCAAACGAAAACTCAAACGTTTGGAAGTTCCCAACCTTCTCGACGAGGACGCGAGAGTCTTTTATTGCCCTCGGGAAGGTTGTCAAATTCTTCTTTTTCGGCGTTCCAGTAAATAACCTCGCCGACCGGCGCGGTCGCGCGAACGATATTGACTAACTCGCAAATTGTTGTGGAACGCTGTCCGATTTCGACGTCGGCGTTGCATTTTTTCTTCGTTTTGATGCACTCCGCCCAATTTTCGATGTGATAAACGGTCTCGTCGCGCGTGTTTTTCGCTTCGTCGGGTAACGACGCGGCAAGCTCTTTCGGATTGGACGAGATTTTATGACGGTTGATTTCCAGTTTGCCTTTGTCGCCCGTAACGATGCACCCAAGCCCTGGTCCCCTGTCGCCGTCAAGTTCGAAACGCGCTTCGACTCCGTTCGGGAAGAGCATTTTGATCTTCCCGCGAGGTCCGCGAACTTTTGCCATGGAGTAGTAATCCGCGCCCGTTTCGTCCTCGGAGTAGGGGCGGTTGGTGAATTTTCCAGAGTCTTGAATTTCGCAGGGTTCTTCGAGGATAATCTGCGCAGGTCCCGTCAGGCTCGTGCCGATTGCCATTTGCATTTGGTCGAATGAGTGCGTTCCCCATCCGGAGACTCCGAAACAAAGACCTCCCGCGTCGTAATCGCCCCAGTTGCTCCAGTTGTACTGGACTTCCGGACAGCATTTTCTCAATTTCGCCTGGTTTGTCCAGACGTTCCACCAAGGCTCGCAATCTTTCGGGTCGAGCATATATTGGGGATCGTCGTCAGGGAATACGTTCGGTCCGACAAAATTGGGAACTTGGACGACTTTTACCTTACCGATAGCCCCTTCGGCAATCTGTTCGCACGCCCAGCGACAGAGCGGAAGGGAGCGTTGTTGCGTGCCGACTTGGGTGACTTTGCCTAGTTTTTTAGCGGCTTCCGCCATTGCGCGACCTTCTTTGATCGTAAGCGCCATCGGCTTTTCAATGTAAACGTGCGCGCCGCATAGCATCGCGTTAATAGCAACCCATGCGCGTTGGTGCGTCGCAGTTTCGCAACACACGCCGTCCAACTTTTCCGTTTCGATCATTTTACGGAAATCTTCATACGGCTTGAGCCAGTCGGAACGATCTTTTAAATAGCTGTTCAAACGCGGCTTGAAGATATCGCTGACGGCAACGAGTTGACAGTCTTTCGCCTGTTGAACAATCGTCGCAATGTAAGTTCCGCGTCCGCCAAGACCGACGACTCCAACACGCACTTTTTCACTTGGAGCCGTCTCGCCATTCAAACCCAGGACGCGGGAAGCGATTAACGCGGGAGACGCGACTAACGCCGATTTTAAAACGGTTCTTCTATCGATTTTCATAGGAATACCTTCCATTAAAGAGTGATTCGAGCGACGACAAAAAACGGTTTTCAGTAGGTTTTCAAGAAGATGTTTTTGAACTGGAAAAACATCGGGGGACCGGGATGAATCTGCAGACCGAACACGCCCTCTTTTGGGGAGTTGGGACGCTCGTCGAGGAGCTCGGCCGTTTTGACGTCGTTGATGTATTCGACAAACTTATTGTCCATTGCCTCAACCCGATAAGTGTTCCAGCCATGCATGTTGATCGACTTGCCGATTTCGGCGGCGTCGCCGAATTTTTTAATCGTTTTGTTTCCGTCGACGTCAAATTTTGCCGACTCTCCGCGCCAAGCGATAATTTCCCCGAGAGCTTCCCCATAAAGTATTCCCATAATTTCGCCGGGAGAAATATCCGCTTGATAACCGTTGAGACCATGATCGCGCGTTTCGTCTTCCCATGCGCGATATTCGACGCCGGAATTGCCTTCGCCAGGAACGCAGAAATCGACGAGTAACGTGAAATTATTGACGGGCTTGCCTTTCCAAACGATATAAGTACTGTAGGGAACCGGATGATCTTCCGTCGAACGTCCGGTAATGCAACCGTCTTCGACCGACCAGAACTTGGGATCGCCGTCCCAGCCTTCAAGAGTTTTACCGTCGAATAACGACACAAACCCTTGGGGGGGCTCTTTTATCGGCGGAGCCGTCGCATTGGGATTTTCCGCAAAGAGCGCGTCTGTCGAAGTTATTACCGCGAGAACGAGCAGGTATTTCATTAAAAATTTCATTTTGTCCCTTTTTGAGAGATTTTGAAGTAAGCAAACCCAAATTTTAGGAAGACCGCCGCTTCCGGTCTTGGGATGAAACCCGTTTATCGGAAAATGAATCGCTCCAAAACTTTTTGATACCATTGCAGAAGCGGAATTTGGATCAACAAGCGCCCCGAGGTGGTTAAACGTCTGAGAATGCGCGTGGATCCGGGCAAAAGACAAGCGTCTACTTTGCGCAAAGACTCCAATATGCTAATTCGTTTTTTTAATCTTTAAACGAATTGTCTTTATTTCGCCTTTTTGCCACATTTCCAATTCGACACCGTTTTCCGTTCCATTCGACTTTGCGGAGTCATAGTCGTCGAGCGAGGAAACGTCTTGACCATTCATC
>CAMZEO010000127.1 GCA_947305735.1 uncultured Planctomycetales bacterium
GCCGCTGGCGAAAACGGTGGGAATATTACAGCGCACAGTCGCCATCAACATTCCAGGCACAATTTTATCGCAGTTCGGAATGCAAATCATCCCGTCGAATTTGTGAGCGTTAATCATCGTTTCAACGGCGTCGGCGATAATCTCCCGGCTCGCGAGCGAATATTTCATGCCGTCGTGCCCCATTGCGACTCCGTCGCAGACCCCAATCGTATTGAAGATAAAGGGAACGCCGCCGGCGTCGCGAACAGCCTGCGCGACCGTTTCCGCGACCGTTTCAAGATGAACGTGTCCCGGAATAATATCGACGCGACTACTAACAATCGCAATGAACGGTCGTTTGAAATCTCTTTCGGAAACGCCGCAAGCTCTGAGAAGACCGCGATGAGGCGCGCGGTTGACGCCTTGTTTAATCAGATCGGAACGCATTTAGCAATACCCTTAATTCTATGCCGTAACAACTCCGCGCGCGCCCTCGTCGGAACTTCTCCAACGCAAGTTTGCGACGCTTCGAACGCTCCAGCGCCTCAAAAACGCGGGTAAAACGAGTCGTCGAGGCGGAACCGTCCTCATTATAACTTTTCTTCTTTGGAAGTCCACAATAAAAAATTCTTGGTTCTTAATCATTAAGGCGGAAACGCCGTTTGATAAGAGCATTGATGCTTAATAATCGGAGCTTGATTTCCCCTGTCGGGTCTTTTAGAATGAAATGAGTCGGCGCGTTTTGATGCATGGAAATCGGCGGATTTGCTTTCAAGCGCAACCTGACAACACGGCTTTTTGTTTTTTATTTCGAGGAGATTTTTTAATGAATCGAGTAAGGATATCGATTTTTTGCGCGATTCTCTCTTGCGCTTTCTTCGTCGGCGTCGACGCTGCGGAACCCTTTGAGAATATGCTTATTATCAACGAAGATAATAGTCATTTCTTTTCCAATCGAACGTCTGACGAAATGACGGTCGAAGGCTTAAACGAATTTGTCGATCAATACGCGGGAACAGCGGTTACGCACCTGTTTTTGAATCCTAACGCCAGTCGGGCCAATTTTACCAACTCCGCGCGCGACGCTATTTGGGCTCAAAACATCGAGGGATTCGAACCAATCGACCTCTGGCCGCAAAACTGTAAATGCCTCGAGGAACGCGATCTCGATCCCTATGCAATCTGGATTCAACGATGTCGTGAACAAAAGATTTCACCTTGGATATCTATGCGCATGAACGACCTGCACGACGTCGATGATCCGACTAATTTTCAGCATTCCTCGTTTTGGGTGAATCACCCCGACTATTGGCGCGTTCCTAACACGCTCTCCAAGGACTGGTTCCAGCGAGCCCTGAACTTTAAATTTGCGGAAGTTCGCAAGCACGCGACAGATTTTCTTGACGTTCTTTTCAAACGTTACGACTTTGACGGAATCGAACTTGACTGGATGAGATTTGGCTGGCATTTAACGCCCGGCAGATCGGCGGAAGAGGGCGGCTACCTTACCGAAGTTGTAGCATATGCTCGTAAGAAGGCGAATCAATACTCTGAAAAGCGTGGTCATAAAATTTTCGTCGCGGTTCGCGTTCCTACTTCTCCCGACGCGGCTTCGGAGCTGGGTATGGATGCGGTTGCTTGGGCAAAAGAAGGACTTGTCGACTTAATTATTCCGAGTCCTTTTTGGTCGACGACGGACTTTGATATTCCTGTTGAAGTCTGGAAAGAACGCCTGGAAGGACTTGACGTAGGTCTGGCTCCGTGCGCCGACGTAAATGTCCGCTCCTACCCAAACGCCCGGTCTTCGTCTTGTTCGGCGGAACAACTCTATGGTTTTGCCGCTATGGAAAAGGCAAGAGGAACTACGAACCTGTATCTTTTCAACTGGATGGATCTTCACGGCTTAACGGACGCGCAAGCGGCTTATATCGACCTGTTGAAGAAGGGATTTGACGAAAAATACCTGACGACTGTCGATCGCGAGGTTCCGATAACGTATCGCGACACGGTTCCCGAAGGATTTCCCAACAATGTTCAAATCCCAAAAGACACAAACAAAACGCCCGTCGCGTTTACAATTCCGATCGGTCCTGGTCCAACCTCGTCGCGCGGTTCCGGCGTCGTCGTAAGGTTTGCTGATCGAACTGGAATTGAATCCGCGCAGTTTTCCGCTAAACTTAACGGCTTCGTCGCGATCTGTATGAACGAAGTCGACGCAACCAATGTTCCCGACGCCAAAAGAATTGTTTGTTTTGTTTTTCCGCAAGCAGCTTTCAACGGGGGCTTCGTTGAGTTTGAATTGACTCAGACGGAGGGCGAACCGCAAGAAGTCGTGTTCGTAGCCGCAAATTACGAGCAGGTCAATAGACTTTGGTTTAAAAACAGAAAAGACTTGAGGGACGACAAATCGTTCGTTTTTATTCGTCGTCTCGATAACGCGCTTCAACTGATAAAAAAGGATTAAGGAAATCGAATGATGAAATCGTTTGTTTGTATGTTAGCGTTCGTTGCATCAGCTTTTGTCTGCTTATCAGAGATAGGAGCTTTTGAATCGACCGACTCAGGAGAGGTCGCCGTTTATGACGCTCGTTTGATTCCGGCTCCTAGTAAAATTCGTTACGGACGGGGAGTCGTCGTTTTCAATCGGCAACTGCGTTGCTCTTTTGTTTTACCGGACAATCTTGTCTGCGACGACGAATTTAACGTTGGACTCGAAACGATTCGAACTCAGGTTTCGAAAAACTTCGACGTCGATTTCCAATTCGACGCTATAACAGTTGCCGAGCTGACAAAAGAGATCGAGAACGATTCCACGAGAACTTTCGACGAAGTCGAATTCGCCAAAAAACTTGCAAGCGGCGACGCGCTCTTTAAAAAGACAAACGGCTATCAATGTCTGGCGGTTCGGGATCAAAGTCTGTCAAAAGACGCGACTCCAGAAGAGATTATCGAACGCCGAAACGATTTGTCTGGAACTCTTCTGATCGCCGCGTCCGATTTGTCGGGATTCCGCGATTCTTTTAAAACGTTGCGCCAACTTGCCGAAGCGTTCGGAGTTGGAGGTTCGACTGCGGAATCGCGCTATTTTATACCCGAGGTTGAAATCGACGACGCGCCTAAAATGTCGTTTCGAGGAATGCATTTATGTTGGTTTCCTGAAACAAGAATCGATCAAATTGAGCGTTCGATTCGCATTGCCGCATACTACAAGTTCAATTATATTGTTTTGGAATTTTGGGGCGTTTTTCCTTTCGAAGTCAGCGACGCGCTTTATTGGAAAGAGTACCACGCCAACAAGAACGACGTAAAGGAACTCGTCGCGCTTGGAAAGAAATTGGGCGTGGAACTCATCCCGCAAATGAACCTCTTTGGACATGCGCCAGGCGCTCGAGGCGCGTCGACAAAACATACGATTCTCGATTATCGTCCGGAAATGGAACCGTTGTTTGAACCAGACGGGTGGACTTGGAACGTCTGCAACCCAGCAACTCGCGAACTGTTAACAAAATGTGTGTTAGAACTCTATGAGACGTTCGACAATCCGCGTTTTTTCCATATCGGTTGCGACGAAGCCTATTCTGCGGGCGCGAGTTTTTTCGCGCGACGCAAAGGGAACTACGTCGACGCGCTCGCGGATTGGATCAATTATTTCCACGATTTAATGAAAGAGCGCGACTGTCGAATCATGATGTGGCACGATATGCTTATCGAACCGGAGGATTTTGAAGGCTACATAGCGGTTGGAAACTCGAGAACTCGCGGACTGATCGACAAACTCCCCAAAGACGTCATCGTTTGCGACTGGCAATATGGGGAACCGAAGGAGAATGAGACGTGGCCGACGACGACCTACTTTATGGACAAGGGTTTTGACGTGATCTCTTGTCCTTGGAACAAGCTCAATGGCATTCGCAGTCTTTGCGCAAACGCAGTCGAAAAGAATTCGTTCGGAGTACTCTGCACGACTTGGCACGTGTTCTACGGCGATACGATGAGAAATATTCTGGTTGTCGGCGCGAATTGGGTTTGGGGGACGAGATATCGAGGTTCTTCTTATGGCGATTCGTTCAATACTCACCTGCGTCAAGCTCTTAGCGACGCGATTCACAAAGAATATCGGACTAACGGTATTTATGACTGGCAAGTTCCGATAGAAACGAACGTTCCGCACTGAGTCTCTTAGAGCGCGACCTCGACGTTAATCAATCGTCGCCGTAAGTTGGGTGGCGACACACGAGAATGCGTTTGAAACTGTCGCTCGTTTTGCGGACGCATATTTTGAAATTCCGTCGCGATAATCAGTTGTTCGCATGGGTTGTCTCATTGACGTTAGCCAATATAATAGACGCTCGTTCAGCCTTGTCTGAACGAGCGACGCGTCGAGGCGCGGATATTCACTATCTCTGTCGAGGAACTTGAGATGACAAAACGACTTTTGACCGGTCTTCAACCAAGCGGCGAGCTAACAATTGGGAACTACTGCGGCGGCATCAAGCAGGTCGTCAACTATCAGGACGAATACGAAACGTTCTTGTTTGTTCCTGATATGCATTCGATCACGGTTCCGCAAGATCCAGAGACTTTGCATCGCCGCGTTCGCGAAATCGTGGGCATGTACCTTGCGTGCGGCGTTTCCGGGACGAAAAACCATATCTACATCCAGTCGGAAATTCCGGAACACGCGAATCTATCTTGGATTCTCGAGTGCAACGCGTATATGGGCGAGATGTCGCGCATGACGCAATTTAAGGCAAAATCGGAAGGTAAAAAAGAAATCGGTTGCGGTTTGTTTACTTATCCGATTCTCATGGCGGCCGACATTTTGCTCTATAACGCAGACGTCGTTCCGACTGGCGCGGATCAAAAACAACACGTCGAACTGGCGCGAAATCTTGCGCAACGTTTTAATAAGAAATATGGCGAGACGTTCGTCGTGCCCGAGCCGCTAATTCCAAAACTCGGCGCAAAAATTCGCGATCTGCTTGACCCTACTAAGAAAATGAGCAAATCGGCGGAAAATCCTAAAGCGTCAATCTTTTTAAACGATTCGGAAAAAGTCGTTCGCAAAAAGATTATGGGCGCCGTGACTGATTCTGAAGAGGGGGTCGTCTATGACGAAGAGAACAAGCCTGGCGTCTCGAATTTGCTTACGATTTACGCAAGTTTTACGAACGCGTCTATTCCCGAAGCCGAAAAACACTTTGAAGGCGCTCGCTACGGCGACTTGAAAAAAGAAGTCGCCGAAGTTCTCGTCGAGTTTCTGACCGCTTTGCAGGATCGTTTCGCGAAGGTCATGAGTTCAGGAATAGTTGATGAAACGCTTGACCGCGGACGGAACGAGGCGCGAGCTATTGCGTCGGTTACCTACGATAAAGCGCGGAGAGCCGTGGGACTCGGAAGAATCTGATTTCGAATTGGCGCCGTTTTTGCTGGCAAAAATGCGTGTTCTTGGATGTGGACGCGCTTTTTTGATTTTTGCAACTTGGCCGAGGAAACGAATATGGCGACGACTGTTCGAACGTTTAACGAACGCGGGAAACTAGTGGCGATTCGCGTGTCCGGTATTGAGCCGCGCCCCAATCGTCGCGCGTGGAATCTCTATGACGTTTTAGATCATCCGACAATCTCGACGACTAACGTTTACGAAAAGAATTACCAACGATACGTCTATCTGCAAGAACAACTTGCGCTTAACTCAATACGAACCGGAATCAATCTAGTTGATTCGGAACGGACGCGCCATATTCTGGAAGGATCGCCAATCTTACGCGCAACTAACGCCCAATTTGGTACGGAGACGGGTTCAACGACGACCGTTCGCGGATGGTCTGGAGGACACGCAAATCCTGACGCTGCTAAGTTTGGCAAGACTCAAATTCCGGAATTCTGGACAGACGATCGGTTTATGTACGAGGTTTCGGATATTCTCGCCGACGAACAATCAAAGTGGTATTTGCAGGTTGAAGAAGATTTTGGAAAGAAGAAAAAGAACAAAGACGAAAACGCGCCTCGTTACGTATGCGTTGAGGAACGTTATGGAGTGCCGATTCGAGTTGTCGCCGAACGTGTTGACAATACGCTCAAATGCGTAACTGCATTTCCCGACTATGACGCGGCGGAGTTCGACGAGGGTTTGCGCATCTTTTCAACAAATAGAGAATAACGCCGTTGAGTTACGGTCTGTAAGGAGTCGGATCGGGCGCGCCAGCTTCGACAAAGCCGTTCTTGCGTAGTCGGCACGCCTCGCATTGTCCGCATGCAAGACCTCTATCGTCCAAATCGTAACAGGTGCGCGTAATCGAATAATCCACGCCAAGCGACAGCCCCAGTTTGATAATCTCGCCCTTAGTTAGACGCAACAGAGGCGTTATAATTGTGAACGTTCTTCCTTCAGTCCCGGCTTTGGTCGCAAGTTGAGCCATTCTGGCAAACGCGTTGATATACTCCGGTCTACAATCTGGATACCCGCTGTAGTCCAGTGAATTGACTCCGATCCAAATTTCGGAAGCGCCTCTTGTTTCCGCGTAAGCGAGCGCTAACGACAAAAAAATCGTGTTTCTGGCGGGCACATATGACGACGGTATATCCTTGCCGATATTTTCCAACGACACGTTTTTATCGACGTCGATTCTCGAATCAGTGAGGGAACTGCCCCCAAATAATCTGAGATTGATCGGAAGGACGATATGTTCTTTGACTTCCATCGATCGAGCGACTTGCTTCGCCGCGTTGATTTCCCATACGTTGCGCTGATTGTAATCGATAGTCAACGCAAAAACGTCGCGTTCTCGCGATTTTGCAACGGCGCAAACCGTTGTTGAATCCAAACCGCCCGAAAGAAGAATTATCGCTTTTTCGTTCATAATTCTATGCAAGTATGCAATAACGTTGTTTGAATCTTTGACCAGCAAATACTAAAACCCGCCGTCCGGTTTTTCGACTCCCTTAATTAGTTCGTCGACGTCATACGGATTAGCAGAAGAAGACTCCCTTCCTATCGAATCCGAATCGTCGTTAAAGTCAGCGACAGCGGTTTTGTCTAGAGGATAGGAAATACAAAAAGGATTAGGTTGGAAACATGGGACGACAGTTCGCATTGCGTCGCACAACTCTGCGATTTCGCGATTATGGGTTGACTCTCCAGTAAGAACAAAACGAAGATCATGCTGCGCGCAACGACTCGTTCCCTTCGTCAAAGCGTCCGAAAGGCCTTCCGAAGTTGCGGACTCGGAATTGCCTCCATGAGTTTCATTAAGTAACTCGTCAGTCGATCCTATTTGCGCGTTCGTATGAACAAATTCAACATTTCTTTCCGCCGGGAGACGCAACACTGTCGCATGACGGCAACGAGGACAAGTAACCGTACGACCAGACAACGTCTCGTCGGCTGTCATCGATTGCGAACAATGGTCGCAACTGTAGGTGACTATCATTTTAGAAACTGTGCCCGCATGAAAAAAGTTATGGACTAAATATTTTAAAATCAATGAGTTACACAACCGTCTTTTCGCTCGAAGCGCGAACGTCTCATAATTCAAGGAGGATCATAACCTCCGCGACTAAAGGGATTGCAACGCATTATTCTCCAAATCGTCTTGAAGATTCCAATGATCAGACCGTATTTCTCAATAGCCAGAACACAATACTGACTGCACGTTGGAGTAAACCTGCAACACGGACCTATAAGGGGACTAACGCAAACCTGATAGAATCGAACCAACCATACGACAACGGCGCCGGGCGCTCTTACGATCGTTCGGAACAGCTTTTTCAATGAACTAGGGTAAAAAGCCATTATTCTAGCTTGGTTCTGGCGCGTCTTCTTGCTTCAGGAGCTTGTCCGCTTTTTTCGCCGCTCGTCGAAATAAGTAGGTCAAATCCTTAGCGACTGTCGCATAACTGGGCGTTTTATCCTGCTTCTTGGGAATGACGATAAAATCGTACCCTTGTGGAAGGTCATAATAATTGAGTCGGAACGCTTCCCGAATAAGTCTTTTCCAACGCGCTCGAACATAGGCTTTACCTATTCTCTTTGACGCGGAAAGCCCAAGTCGCGAAGTCTCGCTTTCCCCCCGCCATCGACAGCAAACCGTCATACGTTCGTTATACGCGCGAACCCGCGCGTCGTAAACGCGCGAGAAATCTCGTCGCAATCTGAGTCTTTTTTTTGCGTCGAATCGGTATCGACGCCGATGCTTGTCGACGACGCTTGAAAAGGAATCTTTGTCAAAGGAAACGGACATATGTAAAACAGCGCCGAATGCGCGGTAAGTTTGGGAGGAAAACAACGTTGCTAATCTCTCGAAGCGACGACGGGAACGTTTGGATTAAACGACCATTACTCGCCGTCGACGATCTTCTTGTCGGATCCGTCGCCTGTCTCGTTAAGATCAACGACTTTGGCCGCGCGGTCTTCACGCTCGGATTCTTCAAGGGACTTTTCCACCCAAGCATCTTCCAGAGAATCCGCTTCACTCGTTTTCTCGTTTGTTGAAACGGATTCTTGTTTCTGGCAAACGCTATCGATCAAACTTGCTATCGCGCCTGGATTGAAACCGACGACGTCGGAATAAAGTCGTCCGTTATAATAAACAAAAGTGTGCGGAATCGATGAAATGCTCATCTCGTTCGACAGATCTTTAAGTTCGTCGACGTCGACTTCCGCAATTTTTACGCCTTGCGTTTCAAAATACCCCGCCATTTTTTCGAGTTCGGGCTCAAGCGCTTGACAGGGACCGCACCACGAAGCCGTAAACTTCACGACTGCAATCTCGTTGTTTTCGCAGAAATCCGCGAAATCTTTTTTCGTTTTTAAAGGCTTCAATTTCACCGATTGCGCCATCGAATAATTGACGCCTGAGACAATTTCTTCATCGTTTCGAACGTCGTCATGTTTACAGCCTAACATAAGCGCAAGAAGGAGCGCGAAAAGGAACGCGCCAAAAAAAGAGTAATTGCCATTCATATAAAGCCTCCGTAGAGGGGGACAAAAGAAAGAACCGACGACGCAAAACGTCAGCGAAAAGCAAATTCGAGTCGGCAAAACAAAAACGGAAAAACACAGACGCGCGAACGAGAATGACATTTTTCGTCCGCGCGCCGTCAAACGTCGCAATATCGTCCTAACTAAGCTCCATATTTTCCGAGACGATTGGCATGCGCCATCGCAAGCGACATAAGATGTTGCGCCTGAAAATGACCAAGACCGCCAAAATTATTCGCTTCAGTTTCGCCAAATTTCTGGCAGGAATCAATGCGGGCATTTTCAGCCACGATCACCGTAGGAACCGGATGGAAGGAATGCGACGCCATCTTCGCAGGCGTGCTATGATCTCCCGTAACAACGAGAACGTCGTCTTTGCCAAGCAACGCCTCGATATCTGGCATGACCTTGTCGAGTTCTTCGACCATCGCTTTTTTCGCTTCAAAATCTCCGTCTTCGCCTCGCGAATCAGTGTACTTCCAGTGAAGGAAGAAGAAGTCATATTTATCCCAATTATTTTTGAGGACTTCGACTTCTTCTTGCAGATTCGCAGGCTGCCCGACAAGATCCATGCCAACAAGGGACGCAAGTCCTTTGTACATCGGATAGACGGCAATCGCGGCGGCGTTTAAACCGTAGAGTTCTTTATAACTCGGAAGCGAGGGCTTCTTCGCAAAACCTCGCATCGTAAGACAGTTTGCCTTAGGCTGATTTTTAAGAATAACGAGGGCTTTTTCGAAGAATTCCTTCGCGATTCTCGCGGTTTTTTCGGAATCGGGATCAGTCGCGATCGGATCAAGCGGTTTGACTCCGCATTTTTGGGGATCCGTGTCGGCAACACTTCCGCCAAGTCCCTCGCCTCGGAAGACGACGACAAAACGATGTTCTTTTACGGGCTCGACGAATACTTCGACGCCGGATATTTCAATCGCTTTAAGCGTCTTTACAACCTCGACGCTTTCTTCGGTAGGAATACGACCCGCGCGACGGTCGGTAATATTGCCGTCGGCGTCAATCGTACAGAAATTGCAACGCATACAGACGTCGTTTGGACCGACGGGGAAGGCGATTCCCGCCGCTTCAAGAACGCCGCGACCGATCTGGAAAACTAGCGGATCATAGCCGAAAAGACCGAGATGCCCAGGTCCGCTACCGGGAGTAATTCCGGGGAGGATCGGTAAGGACATACCGCAAACGCCTCGCGCCGCAAGCGCGTCAAGATTAGGAGTCGAGGCAGCTTCAAGCTCTGTAAGTCCGCCGGGTTGAAGCGGAAGTCCGCCGATACCGTCAGATACGACCATGACGATTTTGCCGCCTTCATCTGTCTTCAACGATTGGATCAGTTCGTGCAATTCCATTGTTTATTCTTTCATAAAAAACTCTATGGATCGATGAACCGAGAAAAACGTCCGCGCAAAGCGGAATACTCGGCAACGACTCTATTCTATACCAAAGAATCTTCCCCGTCAACAGGCGAAAACACCCCAAACAAATCGACGTTGGACGCTATTAACATAGCAACAATTGTCGCCAGCGAAAGATCGAGAAGCGAGTTTGAAGGAAGTAACTTACACGCTGGACGATCTTTGATTATCTATACAAAGCGCAAGATAGAGTTTAAACATAAAACTAATTATCACGGAAGATAATTATATCTTGTTTTTTTTATCAATTATGGTACTTTAGGCAGGACTTGGTTTTGAATTATTTGTAGCTCTGTTTGCTTCAAAACAAAATCAATGAGCAATCCAATAAACAACGGGCGTTGCACGGCGGTTCTCATTATGCCCCAAAAGCGAACGATCGAGTCTTTGACGGTTATAATACCCGTTCGTTACGGACAAAAGGCGGTGTCTTATGCGTGGAAATCGCAATCCGTCGATTGGGTCGCCTGCAATCGCTTTACATACCGCTCATAGCTTATACTTGTTTTCATCGCTTTATTTCCCGTTATTATGAGTTCTTCGCGCATTGCCAATTTTGCCTCCGACCTGAAAATATTGTATTGCATGGCGCTACGACCCGTTCGGGGGGATTCCGATGCGGAACGCTTGGAATCTTTCTACGTTAAACAAGTCGACGCCTACGATCGTTTTCGTAAACGTCTGCTGACGGGACGCGACGAGTTGATGTGCGCAATGAATCCTCGCGAAGGGGAGGTTTGGGTCGATATGGGGTGCGGCACTGGAGCAAACGTTGAATTTTTAGGGGACGGTCTCGCCAAACTGAAAAAGCTTTCCCTAGTTGATTTAACGCCGTCAATGTTAAGGATTGCCAATAAACGTATTGCCAAGAACGGCTGGACAAATGTTGTCACAAAACGAGACGACGCGACCAAATGGAAACCGGAAGACGGTCCTGTTGACGCTATTCTTTTTTCTTATTCATTAACGATGATTCCTGACTGGTTCGCCGCTGTCGATCGCGCTTATGAGGCGTTAAAACCCGGGGGCACGATCGGAGTTGTTGATTTTTATATCGCCAGAAAATACCCCGGCAAAAAAAGAATGCGTCAAAGCTTTTCGACAAGGTGGTTCTGGCCAATTTGGTTGTCTCTCGATAATCTGTTTTTGTCGAACGATATTCTTCCGTATCTTTCTTATAAATTTGAGGAAGTTTCTTTGACAGAACGCGCTGATCGGCTTCCGTATTGTCCAATTTTTTGGAAAAAAATGCCGAGATTTGTGTTCGTAGGTCGTAAGCCGTTCGACACGAATGAAGTCGAAGTTGAATACGATAGAACTAGTAAGGAGTAAATTATGGAAAAGATATTCGTTTGTTTTGCAGTCGTCGCGACCTACCTATTTCTTCCTCTATATCAGAATTATGCCGGCGCGGAAGAGACAGTCGCTCAAAGCGATCCGGTTTGCAGAGCCGCCGTGTTTAGGGATTCTGGCGCCAGCGACACTTGCGCGCTTGCGTCCCTTCAAATACTTAACAACGAATTGGGCTTTGAAGCCCGTTTTATTTCGGCGAAAGAAATTCAAGAGGGCG
>CAMZEO010000128.1 GCA_947305735.1 uncultured Planctomycetales bacterium
GATTAATCAAGGCGAATATAGCGAGGACGATAACAATGGCCAGAATGCCGAAAAGGGTCAAACACCGAAAAATCCAAAGAGGGCGTATAAGAGGTAACGCGACCCGCGGTCAAGCGGTTAGTTTTGGCGATTACGGTCTTCAAACGCTTGAAGGCGGTTGGATCAGCGCCGCGACGATCGAAGCGGGACGTATTGCCGCTCAACAATACCTTCGAGCCGAAGGTAAATTATACGTTCGTATCTTTCCCGACAAGTCGATTACGTCGATTCCGCTTGAAACTCGTATGGGTAAAGGAAAGGGCGAGCCGGATTATTGGGCCGCCGTCGTGCGTCCCGGAACGGTTATGTATGAAGTTGGCGGAGTTCCTGAGGAAACCGCGAAACTTTGTTTCAACCGTCTGGCTCATAAAATGCCGGTTAGATGTCGTTTGATCCGTCGCAAGGCGATTTGACGATCTTAACAAGGACGGGTCGTCCTCGTTAAAGGGCGACCCTGAATTCGGCGGAGGATACCCTTGAATTCGGAACGTCTCTTATTTATCACGGCGGCTCCGAGGAAGAGTGAGAAAAATAATGAAGGCTAAAGAAATTAGAGAAATGAGCGACGATCAGCGCGAAAGCCTGCTCAAAGAAACGATTGACAAATTGTTTAAGCTTCGCGTCCAAGCCCGTATGGAACGTTTGGATTCGCCGAGTGAAGTGGGTAAAGCGAAAAAGTTGATCGCTCAAATCAAAACCATTCAAAAGGAAATCAAAGGTTAAGAAAGAATCTAAGATCGTAATAACGCGATTGGAAGACGCTTTCAGAGCGAGGATATAGATGCCTAAGATGAAATTGGTCGGCGTCGTCAAAACCGACAAAATGAAAAAGACCCGACGCGTTGAGATTCCGCGTATCAAAAAGTATCCGAAATACGGCAAATACGTTCGCACTCGCACCGTCTGCTACGTCCACGATGAGAACGACGAGTCCGCCTGCGGCGACGTCGTTGAGATCGAAGAAAGCCGTCCGACGTCCAAGTTGAAGCGCTGGACGCTCGTGAGTATCGTCAAAAAAGCGGAGAAAATTGGCGCCTGAAATCGATCGGTAATAGCCGAGCGAAGGTCGTCGACTTGTCGAGCGGATATAATCGCCGACAAGGAAAGAAATTGTAGATAACCCCAATAGTGGAAGCGAGTAAGAACAATGATTCAAATGCAGACTCGTTTGGACTCCGCAGACAACACGGGCGCTAAAGAACTGCAGTGCATCAAAGTGTTGGGCGGCACTCACCGTCGAACCGCCGGTCTCGGCGATATTATTGTTTGTTCCGTGAAATCAGTCATCCCTGGAAGCCAGATCAAAAAAGGTCAGGTTGTCAAGGCTGTTATCGTTCGCACGAAACAGCCCACTCGCCGCGCCGACGGCAGTTACATCAAATTCGACACGAACGCCGTCGTTTTGGTTGACAACGATAAAAACCCTCGCGGGACACGTATTTTTGGCGCCGTAGGTCGTGAACTTCGCGATCTTGGTTTTATGAAGATTGTCAGTCTTGCGAGCGAGGTAGTCTGATATGCGTATCAAAAGTAGCGACAAAGTCGTTGTCCTTTCGGGTAAAGACAAGGGCAAAATTGGCAAAGTCATGGCCGTGGATCTCGAAGCCGGCAAAGTAACCGTGGAAGGCGTCAACGAAGTGAAACGACACGTTCGTCGTTCTCAACGGAATATGCAGGGCGGTCGTCTTTCGAAGAACATGCCGATTCCGGTCGGTAAAGTCATGTTCGTTTGTCCGGCTTGCGGCAAGCCAACGCGCGTCGGTTATAAATTTGACGAAAACGGCAAAAAGGTTCGTTTTTGCAAAAAATGCGACGCCGTTGTTCTTGAAGCCACGTATACTAAGAATCGTTAATGTACAGGTAGAACGTCATGACGCCTAGACTTTTTGAAAAATATAATAAAGACATTATTCCCAGTTTGACTAAAAAATTGGGCAAGACGAATATTCACTCCGTGCCGAAACTTGAAAAGATCGTCGTGAATATGGGCGTTGGAAGCGCTATTCAAGATAAAAAGTACTTGGAGGAAGCGCTCGACGTTTTGACCATTATTACTGGTCAAAAGCCAATTATTACGACGGCTCGTCGTTCAATTGCGGGATTCCGTCTTCGCGAAGGCATGAATATCGGTTGTAAGGTAACGTTGCGCGGGGCGCGTATGTACGAATTTATGGATCGTTTGATCTCGATCGTGCTTCCGCGCGTTCGCGACTTCCGCGGTCTGAACCCGAACAGCTTCGACAGACGCGGCAATTACAACTTGGGTTTGGCGGAACAGTTGGTCTTTCCCGAATTGAATCCCGACAAATACACGAAGAGTCAGGGTATGAACATCACGTTCGTAACCAACGTCGACAGCGACGACGAGGCTCGCGAGCTTCTTCGTGAATTTGGCATGCCTTTTAAGACTGGTAACGAACGCTAAGCGCTGGAATAAGGTAATCGATACAATGGCAAGTAAAGCAAAAATTAACAAGGCGAATCGGGAGCCGAAGTTCAGCACTCGTCGCGAAAATCGTTGCAAGATTTGCGGTCGTCCGCGCGCGGTATATAGGAAATTTGGTCTCTGCCGTATTTGCTTCCGCGAAATGGCGAACCAAGGACTTATTCCCGGCGTACAAAAGGCGAGTTGGTAGTACAAGGAGAACTATATAATGATGACCGATCCCATTGCCGATATGTTGACCCGTATCCGCAACGCTATTAAAGTCGAACACGAAACATTGGACGTTCCCTTTTCGAAGCTCAAGCTCGGCGTCGTGGACGTTTTGAAGCGCGAAGGTTACATTTGGAATTATGAAATTGTTGAAGGAACGCCTTGCAACAGTATTCGTATCCAGTTGAAATACAGCACCAGCGGCGAGCGCGTCATTCAGTGTATTCGCAAAATCAGCAAGCCTGGTCGTCGCAGTTACTGCGGTCCTAAAGATTTGCGTCCGGTTCTTAACGGTCTGGGAATCAGTATTCTGAGCACCAATATCGGCGTCGTGAGCGATCGCGAAGCGCGCGCTAAGAATGTCGGCGGCGAAGTCCTCTGCGAGATTTGGTGATTTCTACCAAGCTAAATAACAAGATCAACCGTCGCGCGATGATTGCGAAGAATTCTTCGCGCAGCGGTTGACTTTTTATAGATTTACTTTAGATTTAAGCAAATCGCGTCGCGTCAAGACGCGTTCGAGAGCAAGCGAGTTTTCGAGCGGTTCGCGGCGCGAGACGTCGCGCGTTTCGTAAGGCGCGCCCGGTTACCCGAACAAAGACGTTAGTCCCATTTTGTTTTCCAACAAATTTGGTCGTTAATTTTTTTGAGGGGCGAGGGGCGGATAGCGCGTCGAAGCGCCGATTCTTTTCGTTGGAAAGCCGAACGGTTTAATTTGTTTGGCGAAAAGGGAATAGGCGCGCACACGTCTGGAATAAAGATTGCGAATTAAAAGCTAACACGTTTCAGAAACAAAGGTTAAACGAACATGTCGAGAATTGGAAAGAAACCGGTCTCTTTACCCGGCGGCGTTTCCGTCGAGATTAAAGACGGTCGCGAGCTCACAGTAAAGGGACCAAAAGGCGAGCTTACCCAAAAGTTTCGTCCCGAAGTGCTTGTAAAGCAAGACGGCGACGTTCTCGTCGTCGAGCAAGCATGCGAGACGCGCGTTGCGAACGCGATGCACGGGCTTACCCGCGCTCTCGTTCAGAATATGGTCGTCGGTGTGACGCAAGGTTACGAGAAGAAACTTGAAATTTTCGGAACAGGTTATCTTGCGGCTCTGGCGGGCAATGTGTTGCAAGTCCGCGTTGGTTTTGCCAACGAAGTTGAAAAACGGATTCCCGAAGGTCTTACGGTCAAATGTCCCGACGCGCAACACGTGCATATAAGCGGTTGCGACAAACAACTTGTCGGGCAATTTGCCGCGGAAGTTCGCGCGATCAAAAAATGCGAACCTTATTTGGGCAAGGGTATTAAATACGAAGGCGAGGTTATTCGTCGCAAGGAAAGCAAAGCGGCCGGTAAGAAATAATCTTGTCAACTTGCCCTGGTTTGATTGGTTCCTTGTCTTCCTGCGGCGGATCGAAAAGGTTTCGTTGATTCGTCGGCAAGTCGCGGGAATCGATTGTTATCGCAAACAAAACAATACAAACAATCGTGTGGTAGTAACGTGAGAAAACAACTTCGTTTGAATAAACAGCGAGCGACCCGCAAACTCCGAGTCTCAAACGCCGTTAAAAAATACAGTTCGCGTCCGAGAATGTGCGTTTTCCGCAGCTCGCGACATATCAGCGTTCAAATAGTCGACGATTCCCAAGGGAAAACGTTGGCGAGCGCAAGCACCTATGAAAAGGATTTTCGCGAATCTAACGCGAGCGGCGGGAATGTCGCCGCAGCCGCGATAGTCGGCAAAAAAATTGCCGAACGCGCGCTCGCCGTCGGCGTGACGACCGTGGCTTTTGATCGCAAAGGTTACCAGTATCACGGTCGCGTTCAAGCTCTTGCGGACGCCGCTCGCGACGCTGGGCTTGATATCGGCGCCAAAGCGGAGTAGCCGTTTGACAGAATTGCAAGAAACGACGCTTGAGCGCCGTTTGTCCGACAGAAAAATCCCGAATAGAATCTAAAGAGTAAAATGGCCAGTGATTATAGACATGAAAACGGCGAAGGCGGCTTGAAAGACAAAGTCGTTAAAGTGCGTCGTTGCGCGGCGGTCGTCAAAGGCGGACGTCGTTTTAGTTTTACGGCTCTTGTCGTTGTTGGCGACGGCGAGGGTAAGGTCGCGTGGGGTTACGGCAAGGCTAACGAAGTTCCTCCCGCAGTGAACAAGGCTATCCAGGACGGTTCGCGTAAGCTTCAGGCCGTTTGTCTTGAAGAGAATCCTTCGAGACCGGGCGTTCGCACGATTCCTCATGTTGTCGAGGGGCGTTTCGGCGCGTCTCGCGTCAAGCTCGTTCCCGCCGGACCCGGTACGGGCGTTATTGCGGGCGCCGCCGTGCGCGCCGTCTGCGAGGCCGCCGGCATTTCCGATATTTTGACGAAATCCTACGGCAGTCCCAATCCGACGAATCTTGTCAAAGCGACGATTGAAGCTCTTAATCAACTTCGTTCAAAGACGCAAATCGAGAACCTGCGAGGAGTGAAGCTCTAATGAATATCAATACAGTCAACAGCGGCGTTGCCAAGAACGTCCGTAAAGATCGTGTTGGCCGCGGTCCTGGTTCCGGCAACGGCAAGACCGCCGGTCGTGGTATGAACGGTCAGCGTTCGCGCGCCGGTTTTTCGAACTCTCCCGTTTTCGAAGGCGGTCAGTTGTCTTTGGCTCGTCGTATTCCGAAGCGCGGATTCAACAATAAGGTGTTCGCCGACGTCGTCGAGAGCGTTTCTTTGAAAACGATCGTTTACAAGTTCGACGGTTCCGTCGAAATCACTCCGGAACTTCTCGAAGAGAAGAAGTTAATTTCCAGTTCCAAGTCGATCGTTAAATTGATTGGTTCCGAGGAGCTTGCCGTCGCGTTTAAGTTTAAGGTGCACCGCGTTTCGGAAGGCGCTAAGGCCGCAGTTGAAAAAGCCGGCGGGAGTATTGAGATTTTGCCGGGTAAGAAGCCTGTGGTGAAGAACAAGATGAAGTCCAAGGCCAAGGCTGCGTGAACTTTATAGATGCTGCGTTCTATCGTTCGTCGCGTTGTTTCATTGTTTTTACTTTGGCGTCGCGCAAAGGTTGAGGTAGGCGTAGTTCTTTTGTAATAATCGTTCGGCTGATCCCGTCAACCGAGCGATTTTTTGCTTTACGTTCGTCAAACGCCCGCGCCTTGGCAATTTTCGCATTCGTGTTTTTTCCAAGATATGCTCGTCGGGACGTTTGTTGTTTTGACAAGCGAAATCTTCCCTTTTTTGGGCAAAATTTTCACGAGTCCCTGTTGAAACTCTTGCTAAAAAGCGAAACTTTTTTAAAATACAAGCCCCGAGCGCTTTTTTGCGCGTTTAGCGGTCGCCGCCCGTCTTAGACCGGCGGCTCTGTGTTCGAACGACGTGTTGGCAAAGACGTTTTCAAACGCGGAAATGTTTCCGGAACGTCGACGCTTTTTCTCGAGCGGCGTTCGGCTTATGCGTTTAATTACCGCCCTCCCTATCGGAGGGGTAAGACGATAACGCGAGCGTTGTAGGAAGGACAGCGATCGTTCGTTTGTTCGTTTGACGAACGGTGCGTAGCGCTTTTGAACCGCTTGCGCTTATTGATTTTTCGAGGATCTCTAATGATTGAAAAAATTCGTATTATGTTCTCAATCGCCGAATTGAGAAAGAAGATATTGTTGACGATCGGTTTGCTCGCCGTCTATCGTCTCGGATGGAATATTTTCCTTCCGATGGTGAACAGTCAGATGCAATCGACAATGGGCGGCAACGCCGGATTCGGCGATCTTCTTAACCAGGTGGCGGTATTCAGCGGCACGCAACTAGACCAGATGACAATTTTTGGTCTCGGGATCATGCCTTACATTTCCGCTTCTATCATTTTTCAACTTTTGGCCACGGTTTACGAGCCGCTTGAAAAGTTGCAAAAGGAAGGGGAATCCGGACGCAAGAAGATTAACGAATACACTCGTTACGCGACGGTCCTTATCTGCATCGTCCAATCGATGGCGTATCTTTCAATGTTGAACGCTCAAGCCGGTCAGCAAATGCTTTCCAACGGGACTCAAACGATGTTTCTGTCGTCGTGCGTCGGCGACAACGGACACTTGACGTTTGCCTGGTATTGGCTTGCCATTCTTACGATGACTACGGGAACGGCGTTTCTTATGTGGCTTGGCGAACAGATCGACGAATACGGCATCGGCAACGGCATTAGTCTTTTGATTATGGCAGGTATTCTGGCGCGAGCGCCGGGCGCGATCATGCAACTTATTCGCAGCGCTTCGAGCAACGGCGGATTTACCCTTGGCGGTCAATTCGGTATTGAAACGATTCTCTTCCTTTGCCTTCTGTTCGTCGTCGTCGTTTTGGCCGTTGTTTACGTTACCAAAGGTCAGCGTCGTATTCCGACTCAAAGCGCGAAGCACGTTCGCGGTCGTCAGGTCTTCGGCGGCAATCGTCAATATCTGCCTTTGCGCGTTAATCAGGCCGGCGTTATGCCGATCATCTTCGCGAGCAGCTTGTTGCTCTTCCCTCAATTCATTTTTGCGTATCTGGCGAGCAACCTGGCGTCTGACGCTCCGCAGTGGTGGATCGGATTTGTTCGCGGCGGAAACGAGATCTTTGGCGGAAGCCGTTCGTTCATGTACGTCTTGATGGACGTCGCGCTAATCTACTTCTTCTGCTACTTCTGGACGGCGGTTACGTTCAATCCGAAAGACATGGCGGAGAACCTCAAGAATCACGGCACGTTTATTCAAGGTTATCGCCCCGGCACGAGCACGGCTAACTATCTGGAAAAAGTTATGTTGCGCATCACTTACGTCGGCGCTTCGTTCCTTGCGATTATTGCCGTCGTTCCGACTCTTATTACGAACTCGATGCCGGGCGTGAATTACAGTCTTGCAAGTTTTTTTGGCGGCACCAGCTTGCTTATCGCGGTGAGCGTCGTTCTCGACCTTGTCGACAAAATCGACGCTCACTTAATTATGCGCAACTATAAGAGTTTGCTCGAAAACTGACGCTGGAAGGCGCGGTTCGTTCGACTGCGTTCGTCGCCGGACTTTGATTTGCTCGACGGCGTTCCGACGCGCGTCGGGCGTCCTTTGACTTTAATACGAGATTATTCGATAGCCCTGTTCGGCTAGATATTGAGGATAAAATGAGAGTAGTGTTTGTAGGACCTCCGGGCGCCGGCAAAGGAACGCAAGCGGAGAATATTGTTCGCGATTACGGTCTTTATCATCTTTCGACGGGCGACGCTCTTCGCGCGGCCGTCAAAGCTCAAACCCCGATTGGAATTAAGGCGGACGAATACATGAAAGCCGGCGCGCTCGTTCCCGACGAAGTCGTTATTGGCGTCGTCGTCGACGCTCTTGAGGGCGAACAGGCAAAGAGCGGTTGTCTTCTCGACGGTTTCCCGCGCACCATTCCGCAAGCGGAAGCCCTCGACAAAATTCTTGCTGAAAAGAACGCTCCTTTGGACGTCGTTCTCGAGCTTGCCGTTCCCGACGAAGAGCTATTCAAGCGTCTTGCGTCTCGAGGTCGCGCCGACGATAATCCTGAAGTGATTAAGCAGCGTCTTGTCGCGTATCACGGTCAAACGGAACCTCTTGTTGACTACTACTCGAAGTCCGGCGTTTTGCGCAAGATCGACGGGCTCGGTTCCGTCGAGGAAATCTACGATCGTATTAAGACCGTTCTTGACGAATACAAATGATCTTCCCGACGTTTGCTTAGTTTTACAGACGGACGCGCGTTCTTTTGACGACTGTTCAATGGGACGCGCGTTTTAATTCGGTTTTAGATTCTC
The DNA here is from genome assembly GCA_947305735.1 of uncultured Planctomycetales bacterium. Lineage (GTDB taxonomy): Bacteria > Planctomycetota > Planctomycetia > Pirellulales > Thermoguttaceae > RUG369. The sequence goes on from CAMZEO010000128.1 coordinate 8,466, forward strand.
TTTGAACGATTGGGTTTTGTGAATTATCGCGGCGATTACCTCGGGAAGCTCCGTTCGACGTTCTTTGACGTCGGCGATTCGTATCGCCTTTTTCGCGGTCGTTCTTTTATAATTAGCTCGTTATTTCGCAATTATTTGGATCCACTCGCTAAACTTGCGATCTTATGATCTTTTTTTTGTTTAGCATTTTCGCTTTGTTCATTGCGGACGTATCTGTTGAAAGGAGACGACGGTGTTTTCCTTAAAGACTGAAAAAGAAATATTGAAGATGCGCAAGGCCGGTTTGCTTACCTGGTCCGCGCACGAATTAGTACGCAAGATTATCCGTCCGGGCATGACGACTCGCGAGCTTGACGCGGAAGTCGAAAAATTATTCGCGCGCAATTATGCGGTCGGTATGTTCAAAGGCGTTCCAGGACGAGTTCCTTTTCCCGCGGTGACTTGCATTTCCATTAATGATCAGGTGGTTCATGGAATACCGGGAGAGCGCGTTATTCGGGACGGCGACCTTGTGAGCGTCGATCTTGGTTGCAAGATTGACGGTTGGTGCGGCGATTCCGCGTATTCGAACTTGGTGGGGAACGCGCCGGAAAAAGCCCGCAAACTCGTTCAGACGACTCGCGAAATTCTTTGGCTTGCGATTGAGAAACTAAAGACGGCTCGTTACTGGAGCGAAATCGCGCGCGAAATGGAAAAATACGCTCGCGAGCGCGGTTATTCCGTGGTCGAAAGTTTTGTCGGTCACGGAATAGGACGCGCTATGCACGAAGAACCTCAGGTTCCCAACTTTATTTACGAATCGTTTCTTCGCGACGAAGATTTTCAGATCAGACCCGGCCTCGTCATCGCAATCGAACCGATGGTGAACGAAGGCGGAAAGAGAATAAAACAACTCCGCGATTTTTGGACGATTTCAACTGCAGACGGGAAATTAAGCGCTCACGAAGAACACACGGTCGGCATATTAAAGACGGGTCCTTTCGTTCTTACAGGGCCTCCGGAAACGGAAGAAGAGCGTCAAATGGTCGAGACTTTTTTTGACCGATATGAGAATAATAGGTGAAATATTTTTAAAATATTGCCTATTTTCTCAGAAAGATATGTTTTTTTTCTTTCTCCCCCTTGCGGAGGCTTTGCATAAAGATATAATCTGCGCTATGTCGACTAGTAGCGAAACGCCGTCGTCGCGGCGATTCGTTCTGTCCAAGATAGTTGAGAGTGTTGATATGAAAGTTCAAGCTAGTGTTAAACGAATTTGCGAGAATTGCAAAATCGTTAAACGTAAAGGCAGAGTCTACGTTATTTGTGTCAATCCTCGACACAAGCAACGTCAAGGCTGAGCGTTTGTCGTAGCTGGGCGTTGATGCGGAAGACGACGATCGGGTAATGTTTTAAACGCATCGCGGTCAGCTTTTAAAAGCGAGCGCTGCGAGAGCAGTCGCTTAGCGCGCATCATTTTATAGGAGAAGTTAGATGCCTCGTTTATTAGGCGTTGATATTCCGAACAATCGTCCCGCAGCGGTGTCGCTGACGTATCTTTACGGCGTCGGTCCTCAAACCGCCGGCGAGTTGTGCCGAAAGGCCGGTATCGATCCGACCGTTCGCGCCAAGGATCTTAAAGAGGAAGAAATCGCGCGTTTGGCCGCGTTGCTTGACAACGACTATGTTGTCGAAGGTCAACTCCGCCGTCAAGTTAATCAGAATATTGCCCGTCTTCGCGAAATTGGTTGTTATCGCGGAATCCGCCACCGTAAGGGTTTGCCCGTGCGTGGACAACGCACGAAGACCAACGCCAGAACCCGCAAGGGACCCAAAAAGACCGTCGCGGGTAAGAAGGGCGTTAAGGATCGATAGCGCATCGTTGTCGTCGCAATTGGAAAGCTTTGCGCCGTCGAGGTTTAGACAGTTTTTCCAGTTGCCGCTCGTTGCTTGCGTCCGTGGTTTGCGCCTTCAAGGACGCGTCGGTTGTTACGTATTTTCAAACAAACGTTTGCCTTGTCGAGGTCCGCGCGATTGGCTTGTCGACAAGCGAATTTGGAGAGATATAAAGTGGCTAAGGTTTCTAAGAAACGTAAGATTAAGAGAAACGTCGCCAGCGGCGTCGCTCACATTAAAGTAAGTTTTAACAATACGAATGTGACGATTACCGACGTTAAGGGCGACACGCTTTGTTGGGCTACCGCCGGCACAAGCGGATTCAAAGGCAGTCGTAAGAGCACGCCGTTTGCCGGACAAATGGCCGCTCAACAAGCAGCTGAAAAAGCGAAGAAGTTCGGTATGAAAGAAGTCGACGTTCGCGTCAAGGGACCCGGCAGCGGTCGCGATATGGCGATCACGGCTCTTTCCCAAGCGGGTTTAACCGTCAAGACGATTGAAGACGTTACTCCGTTGCCTCATAACGGTTGCCGTCCTCCGAAGCGCCGTCGCGTTTGAGTCGCTGGTGAGACGTCCGCCGAGACGGATTCTTTTTGTTGTTCAGGACGCGTAGTTTTGGCGTGTCGCGAGGGTTTGTTCTCGGCGTGTTTCGAACGTCGCGCAAGAACGTTGTTCGAGATTCTCGACGTCTGGTACATTGTAAACTATCATATCGAACATAAAGAATATTGGAGCAAAAAATGGCTCGTACTTTAGGCCCCGTCTGCAAAAGATGTCGTCGTGAAGGTAAGAAGCTCTTTTTGAAAGGCACGCGTTGCGACTCTAAGGCTTGCCCATTCGAAAAAGCAGGATCGAAAAACCCGCTTCCCCCAGGAATGCATGGTATGAAGCGCGGCAAGATGACCGAATATGGCGAACAACTTCGTGAAAAGCAGAAGGTTAAGACTTTTTACGGCGTTCTTGAAACGCAGTTCCGCAAGTATTTTGAGATGGCGGAACGTTCTAAGGGAAATACTGGCGAAGTCCTCCTTTCCCTGCTTGAACGTCGTCTCGACAATGTCGTGTATCGTTTTGGTTTCGCAGTTTCCCGCGCTCAAGCGCGACAGATGATCGCGCACGGGCACGTTTGCGTGAACGGTCGTCGTCTTGACGTTCCCAGTTATCTCGTTCGACCGGGCGACGTCGTTTCGATGAAAGTGTTTAAATATCAAGGCAAGAAGGCTTCTAATCCGACGGCGAAAGGCATTTTCAGCGTTACTGTCGGCAGTAAAGAATCCGCCGGCATGATGACTGTTCTTGAAGCCACGTCAAGCCGGTCGGTTCCAGATTATCTAGTTCGCAACGAAGGCGAGGTTCCAAGCGGCGTCGTTATGCGGTATCCTCTCTTTGACGACGTAGAACAATCGTTGGACGTTCGTCCGCAACTCATCGTCGAACTTTGCTCGAAATAGGCTTGGCGTTAAACGTCCGCGCGATATTCGCGCGGCGCGAAGTCCAAGCGCGGCGTTTACGGAGGCGCGTCCTTGCGGCGTGATCGTTGCGTCGGCGCTTTATTCGAGTTTTTGTAAAGAACGTCAAAACAATATGGAGCGAACAGTAGCA
>CAMZEO010000129.1 GCA_947305735.1 uncultured Planctomycetales bacterium
GCGTCCGCCGCGTCGCGTATCATCGGATTGTCTGTTTTTTCGCCGATCATCTTTAGCGTCTCCTCTTTGTCCGAGCGACGTCTAAAACGCTCATTGAACGTTAAGCCAGATTTCTATGTCGACGGCGGCTACGTCTAATAATTTCGCTATTTGTTCGACAGTCCATCCCGCTCGAAGAAGTTTGTTGGCCGTATCTTTTTTACTTTCAATAAAACCTTCCGCTCGACCTTCCGCTCGACCTTCCGCTCGACCTTCCGCTCGACCTTCCGCTCTGCTTTTGGTCATGTCGCTGTTATAGTCGTTAATCGCGCTTTGGCGATCGAAAATTTGTTGCCGCAACTTTTCGTCCGCGTTTAACTCCAAGATGGCGTCCGCCGCGTCGCGTATCATCGGATTGTCTGTTTTTTCGCCGATCATCTTTAACGTCTCCTCTTTGTCCGCCTGAATAATTCTCAACCAGTCAAGAACGCGACCGCTCAACTCTTTATCCTTCGATATCTTTGGCAATTCAAAAATATGAATCGACAATTCTTCGGTAAAGGGTTCGTGTCGTTTCTTTTCCAAAATCTCAAAGGACGAATAACAACTCTCGCAACTAAAGTACTCAAATCCAAGAATATTTACGGAATAGGTTATGCTTAGATTCTCGTAAGATTCGCCAGCCTTAATGTCCGCGCCGAACAGACGGGACCAGTAATGCAAAACGCGCGCGGGAGCGAAACCTTCTTTTCTCGCCTGCATTTCGACATTATATTTCCGATTGGGCGTTCGAACGCGAAGATCGAGTCGACTGGTCTTACCGTCGGACCTGTCGGGAATCATTTCCGGGTTCAATATCTCGATAGAGTCGTGGTTAGTAAGCCCAAGATTGAGCGCGTCGCTAAGAAATCCTTTAAGAAGATAAGGATTACGGACGAACAACGCTTTGAACACAACGTCGTGGGACGCGGAAAAGAAATCTGCCATGGCGCAACCTCCCTCGGGGCGTTATAGCGCCCGCTTCAAACGCCGTCAAGCGAAATACGCGGCGAAGACTTCGTCGCGCGTAGTTAGCCCGACATCCACGCGCGACGCTTGCGCGGCGGTTCTCCAAAACGCGCCGCCGCTTGCGTAGCCGTCCGGGGCTTTACAGCCCCGGCCTTTCTTACGCGTTTTTGCGGCTCTTATGGAATCAACGCATCTTCTCGCAAATCGCCTCGGCCATTTCCTGGGTCCCGACGGCGGTCGGGTCGTCGCGGTTCGGCTTGAGGTCGTAGGTGACGTCTTTGCCTTCCCTGATAACCTCGGCGACGGCGTTTTCAAGTTTGTCGGCGGCTTCGGTTTCCTTAAGGTAGCGGAGCATGAGCATGCCGGACAAAATGAGCGCGACGGGATTGACTTTATTGAGCCCCTTGTATTTGGGCGCGCTGCCGTGCGTCGCTTCGAAGACGGCCGCGTCTTTGCCGATGTTCGCGCCGGGCGCCACGCCAAGACCGCCGACAAGCCCCGCGCAAAGGTCGCTCAAAATGTCGCCGTAGAGGTTCGGCAACGCGACGACGTCGTAAAGCTCGGGTTTCTGAACAAGTTGCATGCACATATTGTCGACGATGCGATCTTCAAATTCGATCTCCGGGAAGTCCTGCGCGACCTTGCGAGCCGTCTCGAGCCACAAACCGTCCGAATGCTTCATAATATTCGCCTTATGAACGGCGGTAACTTTTTTGCGACCGTTGTCGCGCGCGTATTCAAACGCGGCGCGAACGAGACGGTCGCTGCGCGAAACGCTGATCGGCTTGATCGAAACGCCGGTCTCTTCGTAGCCGGTCGCGATCTTGCGTCCCGTCGCCAAACGGTTGACTTCGTCGATAAGCGACCTGGTCGCTTCGGCGCCCTTTTCGAACTCGATTCCCGCGTAGAGGTCTTCGGTGTTTTCGCGGAAGATCACCAAGTCGACGGGCACGGAGCTAAAGAACGAGCGGACGCCGGGATAATACTTGCACGGACGAACGCACGCGAACAGGTCGAGTTCCTGACGCAGATGGACGTTCAGACTGCGGAACCCGGTTCCGACGGGCGTGGTAATCGGCGCTTTAAGCGCGAGCCGGTTTTTGCGAACGCTTTCCAGCACGGATTCCGGAAGAGGATTCCCGCCGTTGCGCTCCATAATGTCGACGCCCGCCTCTTGAACGTCCCAATTGATTTTCACGCCTGTCGCGTCGACGCATTTGCGCGCCGCTTCCGCAAGTTCCGGTCCCACTCCGTCGCCGGTAATTAACGTTACGTCGTATGCCATGTTTGAACCTTTCGCGCTCCTGAGCGCTTCTTGACCGCGTCGTTCGCGCGCTTTCCGTCGGCGATTCGACCGGCGAACCAAACAACTTCCGCAAGGCTTCCACGCTTCGACAGCGTTCGAGAAAAGCCGCGCGTCGTTCGCGGATAATGTGGTAAAAGTCCCGATTATTGTAGCGCTTGTCCAAAGTTCTTCAAGACGCGCCGGATCGTAAAAAAAGGCTTGGAAGCTTCGTCGAAGTCTCCAAACCTCTTTTTCTCAACGAAAGACGCTCGCCTTCATCGTGTACGGGATCATGCCGGGCTGGTCCCTGAAATCGGGGTTGACCGAAAGAACTCCCCCCACGGCGACCGTTTTGTTCGCTCGGTATTTGACCGACTGACCGCGTTCCATAGTCACGCCGATCATATCGGCGGGATTCGTGCCGGGCGAGCAGTACTGGCAATGTCCGAGCGTGCGCACAAGCGTAAAATTCTCGATTCCGGCGTGCTGTTTGGTCGGGTACATATATCCTTCAATATAGACCTTGTGTCCGTCGAGCGCCAGGATTTTTTCAACGACTTTTCCGTCTTTGTCGAGAGCCATGTCGTCGAACGGAACAACCGCGTATCCGGGAGGCGCCGAGTAATAGAACGAATACGCTTGCCAGCAAACCGAAGAAACGAATAGAACCGCGCTGAGCGCGAGCGCGACGGTCGTCAACGTTCCGCCGGAGATTTCGTCCGGAGCGCGCATAATCTTGCGCCTCGCCAAAATTCCCAGGACGAGCCCTAACAGCGACGCGATGATAAACGGTTTCCAGAAGAACCCCAGAACGCCGAAAACAGCCGCGACAAGCGATTCGACGCCAAGCGTCGCGACTTCCTTGTAGTCGACCGTTTCTTCCACCTGATTGGCGACCTCGATATCCGCGTACCCGCCTTTTAAAGCGTCGTCAAAAATAACGTCTTTCATGGTCGTTCTTTTCCAAAAGTGTCGTTTGATTAAAACGGGGTCGAACGAGCGACCCCGTCGCAATAAGAACGCCGCGACCGGCGACGTCAGGACTGCAACGCCTGAGCGACGTCGGTGCGGTACGCGACGACCGCGGGCAGGTAGCCGACGATCGACGCCAGAATCACCAGGCACGGAATCAAAACGAGTTCGACGAGTTGGAAGTCCCACGGATGAACCATGACGTTCGCGTACGACATAATAAACGGAGCCAAACCGCCGATCGCGGCGTGCCCTATAATCGCGCCGAGCAAGCCGCCTCCGAGCGAGAGCAGAATCGACTCGAAAAGCACGATCGCCATAACGGTGCCGCGGCGAGCGCCCAACGCTCGCATGATCGCGATTTCCTGACGACGTTCGTTCATTGAGTTGTAAATGCTGACCATCATGCCGACGCCCGCGACGATTACGACTTGAATCGCGAAGATAATCAGGACGCTTTGAATGTTCCCGATGACGTCCTGGAAGAACGCGGCGATTTCCTGAACCGGCGCGACCGCCTGCGCTTCGAGCAACTCGCCCTCGATTTTCGCTGGCAACGCGGTGACCGCCGTGTCGATGACCGATTGACGATTCGCGGTGACAAGTTTGTCTTCGGCGATTTCGGCGCCCGGACGTTGCGTCGCCGCCTCGATCTGGTCGACCGTTCCCGCGACGGCGATTTCCTGATCTTTCGTGATGAGCAGAATCGCGGTCAGACGGCGCGCGTGGTCATGACCGTGTTCGTGATCATGGTCGGCGTCTTCCGCGTCGTGTTCGTGATCATGGTCGGCGTCCTCGTTTTCGGGGACGACTTCTTCAATCCCAAGTTCGGCGCGTTTCTTCGCGAGTTCTTCGTCGCGAAGAGAGTAGTCGACCGTTTCGGAACCGTTCGCGTGTTCGTGCTGTTTGTAGAACCCTTCAAGGTTGACGAAGACGGCGCGGTCGTTCGGACTTCCCGTGTGATCGAGAATCCCGACAACTTTAAACGGGTCGTGAAGATCGCGTTCGTCCTGCGAATTCGTGTGTCCGAACCGAACCTCGTCCCCGATTTGCAATTTGTTTTTCTTCGCGACGGCGTAGCCGATCACCGCGCCGTTATAGTCGACGTTCTTAAAGAACTCGCCCTTTTGAAGCGTGTACGGCTTGCCGTCCGACTTCGTGACAGCCTTGAAATATTCCGGAGTCGTCGCGACCACGGGCGCGCCCTGATAGTTGTCGCCGCGCGCGATGGGAATCGCCGTTTTGACTTCCGAAGAATAACGCGACGAACGCATCAGATCGTAATACTCGTAAGGAATCAGCCCGATGGGGTCCTGATTGTAGAAGACCGTGCTTAAGACGAGCTGCAATTTGCTCCCTTTGGCGCCGACGATCAGGTCGTATCCCTGAGCGCCCTGCTGAAACGATTTTCCAACGACGCCGTTTACGACGAGAACCGAAACGACCAGCGCGACGCCCAGCGCCATCGAAAGCGCGGTCAGCGTCGACGCTAAAGACCTGTGTTCAATACTTTTCCAAGCGATTTTCCAAAGACTCATACTCTTCGCCGCCCCGCGAACGCGTCGTCCGCGCGGCGCTCCTTATAACGTATTTATGATTCAAATCGGTCGAAAGGCTTCGACCGCCGCAAACTCGACGCTTTTCCGCGAACGACTCATTCTTCCGAATCGCCGTCCGTCGTTTCTTCTTCCGCGATCGGGTCTTCGTCGTCGGGTTCGGGCGCGGACGCGGGAACCGGTTCGGATTGAACGCCGACGATCTCCTTGACTTCCCCGATTTCCTTCTCGGGAGGAACCGCCTTGACGGTGACGATCGAGTCGGCGTCGCCCTTGCGGAACTTCATAAGCGTGACGCCCTGCGTGTTGCGCCCGGTCGCGCGGACGTCGTCGATCGTCAGGCGCTTAACCTGACCGTTGGCGGTGATGATCATAACGTCGTCGCCGTCGACAACGCGGACGACCGAAACGACTTTGCCGTTGCGCTTCGTCGTCTTAATGTCGATAACGCCTTGTCCTCCGCGACGTTTGGTCGGATACGTCGTATTAGACGACCCGCCTTCTCCCTCGGTTCCCTCGTCGGATTCTTCGATCGGCTCGACGTCCTCTTTGACGTCGGCTTCGGCTTCCGCGTCGGCTTCCAACTCGGCGATCGGCGCGGCGATCGGCGCGGCGTTCGGTCCCATCTTCGTGCGTTTGCCGAACCCGTTTTCGCACACGGACAACAAATACGCGTTCTCTTCGGCGATCGCCATGCCGACGACGGAGTCTCCCGGTCTTAGTCGAATTCCGCGAACGCCCGACGCGGTTCTGCCCATCGCGCGCACGTCCGATTGACGGAACCGAATTGTTCGACCGTTGGCCGTCGACAGGAAGATTTCGTCTCCGTCGTGGCAAACCGCGACGGCGACGAGCGAGTCGCGGTCTTTTGACTCGAGCGGTTTCGTTTCTTGTCCGTCGACCTGAACGGGGTTCCCGTTTTCGTCGACGGATTCGGGATCGACGCCTCCGCGCAGACGCAACGCGATAAGCCCGTTTTTGACGGGACGCTTGAACGCGGACAGGTTCGTCTTCTTGACGATTCCTTCGCGCGTCGCCATGAACAGATACGCGTTTTCCTGCGTAAAGTCGCGCACCGGCAGACAGTTGACGACCTGCTCGCCGTTTTCTTCGTCCAGTCGACCGTCGAGCAAGCCGCTCAGGGATTGCCCCTTGGAGGCGCGCGAACCAACCTTAATTTCGTAAACCTTGCGCCAATAGACTTTGCCCTTGTTCGTGAAGAAGAGCAGATAGTCGTGCGTGCTCGCGACGTGCATATCGCACACCGCCGTCTCGTCGGCAAGTTTCGCGCCGCGGATACCGACGGACGTTCTGCCCATCGCTTTGTATTCGTACAACGGCGCGCGCTTGATATACTTGTCGGTCGAGATCGTGACGACCATCGTCTCCTCGGGAATGAGGTCTTCGTCGAGGACGTCGGTAATTTCATTTTGATCGATCGCGGTGCGACGCTTGTCGGCGAATTTGTTTTTGACGTCGATCAAGTCGTCGCGAACGATCGCGAGAATATTGCGCTCGTCCGAAAGAATGCGTCGGTATTCCGCGATGCGATCGAGAAGCGCGTTGTATTCGTCGGCCAGCTTTTGCTGTTCAAGATTCACCAACTGTCCCAGGGTCATCTTCAAAATGGCGTCCGCTTGAACGGGAGTGAGCGTATACGACTCTTTAACGCCGCGCGTTTGCTGAAACGACTCGAATCCCGCGCCAAGACAACGTTCGAGCAACGCGCTCGGACATTCGATTTGCATCAGGCGTTGTTTCGCCTCGAACTGGTTCGCGGACGTGCGAATGACGCGAATGACCTCGTCGATATTCGCGTGCGCGATAAGAAGCCCTTCGACCGTGTGCTGGCGTTTAATGTCCCTGTTGAGCAGACAGGTCGTCCGGCGGCGTATGACCGACCGTCGGTGTCGCAGAAACTCGACGATCAGCTCCTTGAACGTCATGACGCGAGGCTTGCCGTCGACGAGCGCGAGCAGAATGATCGAGAAGGTGTCCTGAAGGGGCGTGTACGAATAGAGCTGATTGAGAACGACGTTCGGGTCGGCGTCGACCTTTAAGTCAAGAACCAGCCGAACGGGCTCCTTCAGGTCGGACTCGTTGCGAATCGACGCGACGCCGGTAATTCGCCCCTCGTTGACCATTTCGGCGATTTTTTCTTCGATGCGGTCGCGCGCCTGCTGATAGGGAATCTCCGAAACGATAATTCGATACCGCTTGAACTTGCCGTTCTTTTTGACTTCTTCGACTCTCGCGCGCGCCCGAACGACGACGTTGCCGCGACCCGTCAGATAGGCGCGGCGAATTCCCTGCGTTCCGCAAATGACGCCTCCCGTCGGGAAGTCGGGACCCGGACAGAGTTTAAGCAAATCGAACGGCGAGACGTCCGGATCGTCGATGACCGCGATCGCCGCGTCGCAAACTTCGCCGAGATTATGCGGCGGAATGCTCGTCATCATGCCGACGGCGATTCCGTTGGCGCCGTTGACGAGCAGGTTCGGGACTTTCGAGGGAAGAACGGTCGGCTCGAGTCGCGTTTCGTCGTAAGTCGGCACAAAGTCGACGGTGTCGAGGTTTAAGTCTTCGAGCAACGCCATCGCGACGCTCGACAGACGCGCCTCGGTATAACGCATCGCGGCGGGGGGCAGACCGGCGATCGAACCGAAGTTGCCCTGCTTGTCGACGAGCACGTGGCGCATGTTCCATTCCTGCGCCATACGCACGAGCGTCGGGTAGATAATCGCTTCGCCGTGCGGGTGATAATTGCCGCTTGCGTCGCCGGAAATCTTCGCGCATTTGACGCGCTGACTGTGCGGCCCGATTCCCAAGTCGTTCATCGCGACGAGAATACGGCGCTGAGACGGTTTGAGACCGTCGCGGACGTCCGGAATCGCGCGGCTCACGATAACGCTCATCGCGTACGTGAGGTAACTGCCCTTAAGTTCTTCGTCGATCGGCATTTTGACCAGTTTCGACCCGTCGGGTAAAACCAGTTGACCGTAAGCGTTCATGACCGGAGTCAACGGCTTGTCGCTCGTCGGCTTCGACTCCTGATCGTCGTCGAAGTCGTCGAAAGAAGCCCCCTCGACGTCCGATTCCAAAGGACTCCGTTCGTCGGCGTTCTCGTTGAGGTTCTCGTCGTTGTTGTTTTCGTCGTTGTCTGCCAAGGGAATTCTCCTTGCGCGAATAGTCGTTTTCGGGGAACGCGAAATCGCCGTCCGCGTTCCGCCCCGTCGCCAATCGCGACGTTTAAAAGGCGTTTTTAAGCGCGCCCGCCAACTTGCGACTTCATTATAACAAAAAATCGCGTTTCATCAAGACAAACAACGCGTTTTAAGCCGCAAAACAAGCCCTGATTCGCGCTCCTTTTTTCAAGTCGACCTCTTGTCGAGATTTCGCCCGATCAAGAAGCCGCGCGAACGCGACTCTTTCACAAGAGTCGCTCGCGACACGGCGCGAAGTCGTCCGAACGTCGCCGACAAACCGAACGACGCGACGATTGCAATAAAAAAACGCGCGCATTGCATAAAATAATCTCTTCGTCCGTAAGGCGTTTCAATAAACGCTATTGCGCGCCTTTTTTCAAATTGCAATCTCGGCAAAGCATCTGACAATTATCAGGAATTGTTTTTCCGCCTTTACTCCATGGGACGATATGATCGGCGTGCATTTCTTCAAATTCAATTCAAGATATATCGCAAGAATTATCATGCACAATCCCCAATACAAAAAAAAGCAATCCATTAGACTACTTTCCTGCTACACAGGATCGACGACTAACGGATTCGCTCAAAATTTAGCAAACAAGTTGAATGTCGTGGTTTACGCGCCTACCAATATAGTTTGGGCGTATCCTGGAGGAAAGATCGTCGTAGCGCCCAGACAAACGAACAATCCTGATTATCCGGATTTGTCGAAAAAAGGGAAATTTGTGGCGTTTTATCCGGGAGGGAATAAAAAAAGATGAAAAAATGTACTTGTGAAAAATGCGGAGCGGAAATGCATAGAATTAGTGATTCGCGCCCTGTAGGAATGGAATGCCCCAACTGTGGCTGGGGGTGGGCAACGACGTATAATGAACCAATATTTGAGGATGACGCCGAATACCGCGTTATTCTCGAATCAAAGGACAGCTCTCTTGCCAAGTTGAAGATAGTGTCTTCGATAGTCAACGGTAACTATCTACAGGCAAAAAAGATCATTGAGAGCGCTCCCGCTGAAATATTCAGAGGCGAGGCTCTCAAAGTTCGGGAAATAAGGGAAAAACTTGAACAAAACAATGTCGCGTTCAGAATAGAACCAGAGTTTCCCTATTAGTTTACAACTCGCGTGAAACGTCAGTTTCCCTATTTACCCCCTTGAGAACGTTCCGATAAAACGTTTAACGGCGGCACGTTTTTATCCTGACAAAAGGAACCAATATGTCTCCATAAGAGCATTAGAAGGAAAAAAGCGCGGAACCCGGCGCCGCCAAGTTCTCGCACCATTATTTCAAGGATCAAGCAGGATCCCTGACAGCTTGTGAGCTCCTACCGAAAGGAGTCAATAATGAGATACGATGAAATCGACCTTCAAATTGAAGATATAATGTGGTTTGGCGTAGACAATTTCGGTCATGTTTTCGCGTGTACGTCCGCAGGAAAAGCCAACGTCCCAAAATTCGTTTGCAAGAGCAAAGAAGAAAACGAGGAGCTACTTGATTTCTTCGAAAAACAACTCAAGAAGACGACAAAGGAAACGCTTTACTGCGAGTACGAAGACAACTGTCTTGTCAACGACGGAATCGATCTGGCCCGCAAGGGATTGTTCGTTTTTGACGCCGTCGAGGACGCCAGGGATCCTCATTTCAGCGAATACGTCAAGATTGTTTCCCCAGTGGAACCCGTGAATATCACGCAACTTCCAGAAAGAATAAAATCGTTGTTGGAGTCGCGCCGCGTTTCCGGAGACGTCGCTTCTTTGACGTATTTGCGCGTCGAACACGCATATTGACAACTCGCGCGATAAATTGAACGTTCATTCCGCGCAACGAAAATGATCGGCGCTGGTTGCGAATCTCAGAACATTTGGGGGGCGCTTGCCGACGTCCTTGACACGCCCGACTTGTCTGGAAAGGATTTACGAGAGATTACCACGAACTCAAGGGAATCTGGAACGAACGGGGAGAAGAGACGGAAATCAAGATCTCCGAATATCTCAAAGACCTAGAAAACTATAAAAACGCGTCCTACAGTTACGAAGACACGCCGGAAATGGCAAAGTCTTTGCAGCAATACCTCGAATACGCCAAAGAATACGGCTATCGGGTTGTCGCAAGGCTTGTTGATTGAATCGGTTAATAAACCGACGCGACGCGGCAGGCGGCGACGCATTAACGCGTCGCCTTTTTTGCCCGCAACGTCCGGGCGACCGAGTCGATTAACTGGAGACGATTCCATAAAGACGCTTGCGACTCTTTTGGAATCGACGCGTCAATTCTTACCGCAGCAATTCTTGTATTTCTTACCGCTGCCGCATGGGCACGGTTCGTTTCTTCCGACTTTCGGACCTTTATTGCGATACGTCTCGACTTTCTTCTCTTTGCTCGCTTCGATCGCTTCTTCCTGCTGGCGTTGCGTCCGCTGAACTTCCGCCGAAACCGCCTGCTGCTCCGACTTGACGGCGGCGTTCGGACGATTCGCGGCCGACCAAGTGGAGCTAATGAAGTTTTCGTCGAGCTGCTCGATACGATAGACGTAGTCGGTCACGCGCTCGAAGACGCCGTCCCACATCGCGTCGAACACGCGCATACCCTCGCGTTTATACTCGACCTTCGGGTCGACTTGCGCGTATCCGCGGAATCCGACGCTCGACTTCAAGTGATCCATGACGAGCAGGTGTTCCTTCCACGACGCGTCCAGAATACCTAAAATCAACGACCGCTCGACCTTGCGCATCTCCGAATTGAACTGGTTTTCAATAATCGATTCGACGCGGTTTCTCAGAAGCAGGACGTCCCAATCGGAAAGTTCCTCAACCGTTAAATGCTGATTCAACTCGCCGTTGAGCCAGTCGCGCAGTTCCGCCAATTTCGGCGCGTCGCGGCGAATTTTGCGAATATCGTTCGACGTGATCCGGTCGTTTCTGGCGATCTTTTCGTCGCGCTTTTTCTGGAGCAGGTCGATATCGACGTCTTCTTCTTTGAAGAGCGCGTCAAGTTTGTCGCGCATTGCCGCGTAGAACGGTTCGACGCGTTTCGCGGCTTTGCGGCTAACCTCGAAGAGTTCTTCCTCGATCTCGCCGCGCTGCTTGTTTTTAAGGTCGTCGACGCTCATATTGACGCCAAAGCGCCCCGCCGCCCACTCGGCGACGCCTTCGCGGTCGTAACGCTTGCCGTTCTGATCCCGAATCGTAAAGTGCGCCAACCCCGCCAGGACGGGAAAACGAGCTTCGCGTTCGACGTATCCCTCGATCGTCTTTTGACGCGCCAGCGCGCGGAAATCGTCCGGCTCCATATCGACCGCTTCGCGCTCGTCGATCGCGACGCCGAATTTGTCGCGCAACCATCGGCACGCGACGCGCGTTCCGTAATGAGGTTCGAGCAGGGGCGCGCCCGCGTCAAGTTTGACGGAGTCGCAGAAATGATTCGCTCTTTCCAGAAGGAATTCGGCGACGTTCTCGCGCCCGACTTTTTTTAAGTCGACGTCGCGAAGCGCGGTTCGCCAACGCGCGTTGGCGGTCTTCGCGAGCGCCTGCCAGTTCCATTCGTCTTCGGGCGCGTCGTCGGAAAGATTCTCTTCAACGGCGTCGAGCACGGCGGCTTCGGACATATGGCGCGCATGCTCGATCGCGTATTCGGCGGCTTCTCCGGCGCTGACCGCGCGGAAGTTTTTCGGTTCGAATTCGACGTTCAACTGCCTGCCGGCAAACGCGGCGTACGCTTCCGTGCCGTAAGTCGGCGACAGAATCTCCGACAGATGACGATCCAGTTGCGACTCGATCATCCGCAAGACAAAATCTTTGGTGTTTCCGCCGTCGAGAATGCGCTGGCGGTACGAATAGACGCGCTTGCGCTGCATATCCATAACTTCGTCGTATTCGAGC
>CAMZEO010000130.1 GCA_947305735.1 uncultured Planctomycetales bacterium
TATTGCGCTTCCACGCGATCCATGTTCTTGCAGATTAACAGACCGATCGTCGGATTGTCCAGCTCCGTCTTCATCTGGTGATTCACGGCGACGACGTAGGTTCCCAGCTGACCGGAATACGAGGAGTCAAATTCCGTCGTCTTGACTTCCACGACGACGTAACAATGGAGCTTCGCGTTGTAGAAGAGCAGGTCGACGAACTTTTCCGTTTCCCCGATTTCCAGCCGAACTTCGCGGCCCATGAGCGCGAACCCGTTTCCGAGTTCCAGCAGGAATTTTTCGGCGTTCGCCATCATGGCGTCTTTCAGTTCTTTCTCGTCGTATTTTTCCCGGATCGTCAGGAAGTCGAAACAGTAAGGGTCTTTGGTGATCGCCTGCGCCAGATCGCTTTGCGGAGCGGGAAGCGTCAGCGCGAAGTTGGAAACCGCTTTGCCTTGTCGCGCGTAAAGATCCGTTTCCAGAAAATGCGCCAGAACCGCTCGCGACCAGTTGTTTTCCAGCGTCTTTTTGACGTAGAAAAGCGCCTTGTCCGGCTCGCCTTTGCATTTTCCAAGAAGAAGCATGTGATGTCCCCAAGGAATATAAAAAATAACTTCATCGCCTAAATCGTCAACAAGCCGCTGACGATTTCCAGACTTTTTCAAATCGTCAGCAAGTTGCTGACGATTTCCAACGCGCCATGATTCTTCGGAAAATTGCCGGGAATTTGCCGTTGTTTTCAAGTCGTCGGCAAGACGACGACGACTTCCGCCTTGTTCGATCGTTTGCCGACGATTTAAAGCTTCGGGGTACATTTCGTAGAAGTAGCGCATATATTTCAGATTGGACGGCGAGAAGGAACGGACTCCCGGTAATAACTCCCGAATATCCCGACTCAACGTCCGATAGAAATCGCTTCCTCGATTGGCGTCCAACCGCAAGGAAGATATGTCGCGACCAAGGCTCCAGTAGAAGCGAAGCAGTTCGTCGTTGACTTTGACCGCCGCCCTAATCTGGCTTTGGCGGAATCTTGCGCAGGCTTCCTGAATCCAATCCCGATAGAATTCGTCGGTTTTAATTAAAGGACCGCTCATGCCTGTTCTCCCTTAATTTCGGCGATTATTTCCTTAATGGCGGCGCGTAGTTCGTTTTCTCTGGCGACGATTTCCTCGATTTCCGCGTTGAGTTTGTCGATATCGACGACTTCCCGCTCGTCTTTCTGTTCGACGTAGGTCGAGACGGAAAGATTAAAGTCCTGTTCTTTGACCTGTTCGTAGGAGACGAGTTTGGCGAAATAGTCGACGCTTTCGCGTTTCTCGAGCGCTTGAACGATCTTGTCGATATGCTCCGATTCCAGAACGTTGTTGTTCGTAACCTTGAGAAACTCCCTGGACGCGTCGACGAAGAGAACGTTGTTGTCCGACTTTCCTCTTTTGAGAACGAGGACGCACGTGGCGATCGACGTTCCGAAGAAGAGGTTGCCGGGCAGTTGGATCACGGCGTCGACAAAGTTGTTGACGACAAGGTAGCTCCTGATCTTTTGCTCTTTTCCGCTTCGATACATGACGCCGGGGAAGCACACGAGCGCGGCGGTTCCGTTGGCGGCGAGCCACGAAAGCGCGTGCATGACGAACGCAAGGTCGGCTTTGGAGTTCGGCGCGAGAACCCCCGCCGGGGAGAAGCGCGGGTCGTTGATCAGCAGACCGTCGGAATCTCCTTTCCACGAGATCGAGTAGGGCGGATTGGAAACGATCGCTTCAAACGGCTCTTCCCGCGCGTGATATTCGCTCGGTTCCTCGAGCGTGTCTCCATGGCAAATATCGCTCTTATTGTACGGGACGTTGTGAAGCGCCATGTTCATGCGGCACAGGTTGTGCGTCGTCAAGTTGATTTCCTGCCCGAAAAAGCCGTTGACGACCGCGCCGCACCCGATTTCCCGTCCGACCTTTAACGCGAGCGAACCGGAGCCGCACGCGGGGTCGTAGACTTTATTGAGTTTTTTCTTTCCGCGCGTTACGATTTTGGCGAGGAGGACGGAAACGCATTCGGGGGTGAAGAATTCGCCTCCGCTTTTGCCCGCGTTCGCGGCGTAGCGCGCCATAAGGTCTTCAAACGCGTCTCCGTATTCGTCGAGCGAGCCGCCTTCGCTTCGGAACTTCATCGCGGCGACGCCGTTGAAGACTTCCCGGAGTTTTTCTTTTTTCTTGTCGAGCGTCGCGCCCAACTTGGGGCTGTTGACGTCGAAGTCGCTGAAGAGCCCTTTAAAATCGTCCTCGCTTTCCGTTCCCAACGCGGAATTTTCGATATTTTTGAGGATATTGGCGACGGTGATGTTGAAGTCGGCGTCGTTTTTGGCGCGTTGGCGAACGTTTTCAAAGAGTTCGGACGGCTTGATAAAGTATCCCTTTTCCCGAACGAGGTCGTCGCGCGCGCCTTCCGCCTGCAAATCGTCGAGTTTGGCGTAGTCGAACGTCGAATCGCCCGCTTCGCGTTCCTGACCGTTAATGTATTCCGTCAGGCTTTCCGAAAGGAACCGATAGAAGATCGCGCCGAATACGTACGCTTTAAAGTCCCAGCCGTCGACGCTTCCGCGCAACGCGTCCGCCGTCTTCCAGTTGGAATCGTAGATTTCCTGCTTTTTCGAGTCGATCATGTCAGTTTCCTTCGTCGATCAAAGGGGTTTTAGACGTCTTTTTCGCCGTTTTTCGCGTCGTTCTTTTGCTCGTTCCGGACGTTTTTTCAGTTCCGGCCGTCTTCTTTTTGGGGAGTTCCGACGCCGCGTTCGGCTCGTTTCCTTCAATTTCGGCGACGATCTTTTCAATAGCGTCGCGCAATTCGTTTTCCCGCGAAACAATTTCGCGAATCTCCCGATTCAACCGGACAATGTCGATTTGTTCGCGCTCGTCTTTTTGTTCGACGTAGGTCGAAACGGACAAGTTGAATTCCCGCTCCCTGATCTCTTCGTAAGGGACGAGCCGCGAAAAAAACTCGACCGTTTCGCGAGACTTGTAAACGCCGACGATTTTGGCGATATTGTCCGGCGTCAGCTTGTTGTTGTTCGTCACCTTGACGAATTCGCGCGACGCGTCGATAAACAGAACGTTGTTGTCCTTTTTGTTTCGGCGCAACACCATGACGCATGTGGCGATCGACGTTCCGTAGAAAAGATTGCCCGGCAGTTGAATCACGCAGTCGACGAAGTTGTTCGCGACGAGATACCGGCGAATTTTCTGCTCTTTGCCCGACCGATACATGATCCCCGGAAAACACACAATCGCGGCGGTTCCGTTAGGCGCGAGCCACGCGAGCGCGTGCATGACGAACGCCAAATCCGCCTTGGAATTGGGCGCGAGGACTCCGGCGGGCGAAAAGCGCGGGTCGTTGATCAGGATCGGATCGGCGTCTCCTTTCCACTGGATCGAGTAGGGAGGATTGGAAACGATCGCTTCAAAAGGTTCCAGCTCCGAATGATAGTCGCTCGGCGACGTCAGCGTGTCTTCGTTGCGTATGTCGAAGTTCCGATACTGGACGTTATGCAAAATCATGTTAATTCTGCATAAGTTGTAAGTCGTCAGGTTGATTTCCTGCCCGTAAAACTTCAAAAAGTCCGCGCCGTCGACTTCCCGCGCGACTTTGAGCAGGAGCGAGCCGGAACCGCACGCGGGATCGTAAACGTTGCGGAGCTTCTTCTTTCCGGAGACGACAATTTTGGCGAGCAGTTCGGAAACTTCCTGCGGGGTGAAGAACTCGCCGCCGCTCTTGCCCGCGTTCGACGCGTACATCGTCATGAGGAATTCGTAGGCGTCCCCAAACGCGTCGATCGCGTTATGCGAATAACGCAAATTCATACCCGCGACCCCGTTAAGGATTTTGCGCAGCGTTTCCACTTTTCTTTCAAGCGTCGCGCCAAGTTTGGGGCTGTTGACGTCAAAGTCGCCGAACAGACCTCTGAAATTGGGCTCGCTCGCCGTCCCGATCGCCGATTGCTCAATATTGCGGAACGCTCGCGCCAAAGTGATATTGAGTTCCGCGTTAGTCTTGGCGTTGGCGACGACGTTTTGAAAAAGCTCCGACGGGAGAATGAAGAATCCTTTTTCCCGAACGAGTTCCGCGCGAAGCGTTTCCGCCTCTTCGTCTTTGATCTTTTCGTAATGGAAGAGCAGATTGCCCGCTTCGTGTTCGTTGGCGTCGAGGTAATCGACGAGGTTTTCCGACAGGAAACGGTAGAACATCGCGCCAAGGACGTACGCCTTGAAATCCCAACCGTCGACGCTTCCGCGCAAGTCGTCGGCGATTTTCCAGATTGCCGCGTGAAGTTCGGCGCGTTCCCGTTCTTTTTTGGCGTCTATCATCTCCCGGCTTTCTTTTTTGGACATCTCCGTATTCTGATCAAGTTCTGAAGACTATAGCATAGTCTAAAGAAAGGTCGTTTTAAAGCGCTTTTCAAAATGTTTTTTGATATTTTTTAACGCGACGACGCGGACGCGCCTGGTATTGGCGTTTTTTTGAGTCGTCGGGTCGGTTTTACGCTTCGCTCGACCGGGGGCGCCTTTTGTCGACGGCGCTCGGCGTTTCGCGCCGGTATTCGTTCGGACGTTTTTTTAAAGCGTCGGGGCGGTTTGCCGCGTTGGAGCGAGCTTTGTCGGCGACGTCATGACAAGTTCCGCTAAAACGACGAGCGCCAGAAGCGTCCATAAAACGCCCCGACAATCGAACGCGACGATTTTGACTTCGCCAGACGAGTCGTTGAATCGGGGAAATTCCAACGCTTTTTCGACGAGCGTCGTAAAATAAGGCGCGAGAGCGAGCGCCCCGTCGTTCGGATCGGGAGACGCGCCGAACCAATACCAATTCCCGCCGACGCGCGAAAAGATCGGCGTTCCCGTTCCGGAATCGACGAGCAGACGCGCGACGTCCGCGCCGGTCGTCGCGACGGCGCGCTCGACGGGAAGCGCGTCCAGACGCGCGGCGTCGGCGTCCGGAAAGAATCGCTCGAAAGGGGACGTCGGCGCGAAGAATTTGGGCGCCTTGTCGAGTTCGCGACGCGTCGTTTTCGCGTCGAAGCCGAGCCTTTTCCAGACGTCCGTCCAGCGTTCCGGCGACGTCCGAGAACCCGACCAGACGAGAACGAATCGATCTCCGGAAAGATAGCGCTCCAGCTTGTCCAGCTCCGCGTCCGTCGGAGAAGAGAGGTCGGCGAGAACGATCGCGTCGTATTGGCGCGACGTCGCGAGAGACGCCGACGCGAACTCGGAGGAATCGATCGTTTCGACGTTCAGATTCGAATCTTCGAGCGCGAGCGCGAGGTAGTCCGAGACGCTCGGCGCGGCGATCGGGGTCGGATAGAGCGCGGAGCCGGAATCGGAGCCGTCGACGATCAGAACGTTTTCGAGCGTTTTTCGAGGCGTCGAAACGTCGTTTTTTTTCGCCGAAGGCGAAGATTGGGGAAGCGTCCATAGAAGAACGAGAAGCGCGATCGCAAGAGAACGAAGCGCTGCGAGCGCGATTTCGCGCAGTCGCCGTTTGCGACGCGCCTTTTTGTCGGCGACGAGAAAGAACGGCGCGAATTGGACGAGCGGAACTTGACGCGGACGTCGAAAGAAGCGCGTCCACGGCAGGAGCGTCAGAAGCAGCGCCGTCCACTTAAGCATAGCCTTTTACGTTCCCAGGTTCCGCGTTTGCCGAGAATAAACGAAACGCGCGGCGTCGTGAAAGCGCCGCGCGTTTCCAGGCGTTTCGCAACGACGCGCTAAACGCGAAGCTCTGAAATCATTTGATTCCGGACGCCGCGCTCATGATATTGTAGATATCGCTGTTGTAGATGAATTTTCCGTCGAATTTCCACATTTCGCCGGCTTTTTCGTCTTCGCCGCGAACGAATTTATAGTAGCCGTCCGCGCCCGCGCCTTTGACAAAGACCGGAACGAGCGAGTTCGTGTGACCGGTAGACAGATACTGGACGTCCGGAACTTCGCCTTTTTTCGTTTCGGGAACGGGCATGAATCCGTTGAACGTATCGTCGTCCTTTTCCTTGAATTTCCCGTCGTCGTTGGCGTCGTCGAACGTGTCCGCGCCCCAGATTTGACCCGTCTCGTGGTCGGACGTGACGATCATGATCGTTTCATCCCAGGACGAATACTTTTCGACCCATTCGATCGCCGCGTCGATCGCTTTGGAGAAGCCCGCGTGTTCGAGAACGGAGTTCGCGGCGTTGTTCGCGTGGTTCGCGTGGTCGATGTTCGCCCCTTCGACCATAAGGTAGAATCCTTTGTCGTTTTGGCTCAGAACGTTAAGAGCGCCGACCGTCATTTCGGTCAGGCTGGGAATCGCGGCGACCGTTTCTTTTCCGTATTTCTCGATCATCGATTCGGGGTTGTCGGCGTCTCCGTCGATCGGCTGCATATCGCCGGTGGTTCGCGCGACGCCGAGAACCTTCTTGGGCAGATCGGCGTTTTTATCGGGCGTTTTCGCGGCGAGCGCGGCGAAATCGGCGCGATCGTCGATGAACGTCCAGTCTTTGTAGCCGTCGTTCGCTTTAACTTTTTCCCAGACTTCGCGACCGCCGACGAACTTGTAGTCCAGTTCATCCGGCTTCTTGTCGCGTTTCTTGCCGGAACTGTATTCAGGATGACCGGAACCCATGAGAACGGTCAGCGGCAGATCGTTGATTTGCTCCTGGGAAATCTGCTCGTAGTTGCCGCGGCTCTCGTTGTGCGCGCTCGCGCCCGCGGGCGTCGCGTGCGAGATCTGCGTCGAGGTGACGACCCCGACCGAACGACCCGCTTTGTAGTTCTTATCCGCGAAGTTTTCGATCTTTTCGCCCGTCGCCGAGATATTGAGACGACCGCCCGTCGTCTTTTGACCGGAGTTCATCGCCGTGGCGGACGCGGCGGAGTCGGTTGTTTCCGTGTTCGTGTGACGGTAGCCCGCCCCGCCCGGTCCCTTCCAGAATTCCTTCGGGACGTATCCGAAATCCTTTTCGACGTCCCATTCGGCGACGCCGTCGCTGTGACGGTGAACGCTGAATGTCGCGGCCGCGCCTTTGACCGGGAATTGCTGGTACGAAAGACCGAATTCTTCGCCCGTTCGCCAGTACGAGCCCATAACGTCGGAGTTGTAACCCATGCCGTCGCCGATAAACAGAATGACGTTTTTCGCTTGCGGTTCGTCCGCGTTCGAGGCGTTGGCGACAAAGCAAAGCGCCGCCGCCAAACTCGCGACGACGAGCCCGCGTTTAACTAATCGGTTCATTATCCTAAGCTCCAAAGTGTGGAAAAATAATCGCGTCTTCGTCCGGTTCGGGGACAAAGCGCCTTGACGTCGGCGTCTATTTTAACCGTTTTTTAAAAAAATTAAAATACTCTAACTTTGTTTTTTGACATTTTTTTGAAAAAAACGGTTGCAAAACTCCGCGCGTTTTGTTCGTCAATTTTGGAACAACCCCCTTTTATCGACGTTCCGACGCTGATATAATCAGGCGCGCGTCGGGTGCGACGCCGACTTTTTTGGGAGAACGAATCAATGCGTCAGAACGATAAACGAGGACGAAAACGCGGCGCGCGCAAGTCGTCCGCGCCGCGCGAAAACGCGCGCAAACCGAAACTCGATCCTTCTCGCGGGGCGAAGCGCGGCAAATCGAGGCTGACGTCGGACGACCGTCGCGCCGCCGCCAAGTCGGTCTTCGCGAAACCGACGAACGCGCGCGACGCGGGCGAAACGGTTGATCGCGGTCGCCGACTCCAGCAGGTTCTCGCCGCCGCCGGATTCGGGAGCCGCAGGCAGTGCGAAGAGCTTATTCTTGACGGGCGAGTCGAAGTCGACGGCAAGATCGCGACGGAACTCGGCGTTCGCGTCTCGCCCGGCGAGCAGAAAATTCGCGTCGACGGCGAGGCGCTCCCGAAGGCCAAACCCGTCTATGTCGCGCTTAACAAGCCGAAGAACGCGCTTTGCACCAATTTCGATCCGTCAGGGCGCCGACGCGTCGTCGACTTTATCCCTCCCAAGCTCGGAAGACTCTTTCCCGTCGGTCGGCTCGATCAGAATTCCGAAGGGCTGATCATTCTCACGAACGACGGCGCTCTGGCCGAACGGCTCGCTCATCCGCGCTACGAGACGCCCAAGAAGTACCGCGTTCAAGTCGCGGGGCTCGTCGATTACGAGCTGGCGGACGCGCTCAAGCGCGGCGTTCACATCGCCGAGGGCGTCGTCCAGGCGGACGAAGTCGTCGTCCGCTCGCGCCGCAAACTCAGTTCCGTCCTTGAAATCACGTTGACCGAAGGAAAGAATCGCGAGATTCGCCGCATGCTCGCGCGCGTCGGGCATAAAGTCCTGCAGTTGCAGCGCGTTCAAGTCGGCTCGATCAAACTCGGCAAGCTCGCGCCCGGCGAGTTTCGGCTCTTGACGTCCCATGAAGTCGCCGACCTTTACCGCATGGCGGACGCTCGACCCGACGCTCGAGCGCTCGACGTCGGCAAATTGCCCGAATCGTTGCGCCAACGCCCGTTGGAAGTTTCGGAGATCGAAGAGCGCGAGGCGCAAAAAGAGGCGCGACGCGCCGCCGCCAAAGAAAAGAACCGGGACGAAAAGGTCGCCAAAAACGACCCTTATTTCAGCCGCGAAGCGCGAAGACAGTTGAAACGACGATTCGACGGGGATTATTCGGATCGACGCCGAGCGTCCGATTCGGATTTGCGGGAAGAGTTCCAACCGCGCGGTCGAAACGCCGATCGCCGCGGGTTCGACGACGAAGATGAACGGACGATCGGTCCGAAAAAATTCGACCGTTCCGAGATCGGCTCCCGACGCGACAGGTTTAAAGAGGACGCGTCGGCGCGTCGCGAGCGTCGGACGCGCCCCGTTTCCAATCGCGCGCCGGAAAAGCGCGTCAAAGGCGGCGGCGCGAAACCGCGCAAGGGATCGAAGTCGAAGAAGTCGAAACGATGACGGATAAGGAGCGAACGAAATGAACAGTTGCGACGGGTCGCGTAAAGACGTGTGGAGCGGCGAGGTCGTCGTCGCGGCGAACGAGCCGATCGCCGAGTCGACCTGGAAAGTCGCTCTTGACGCGCCCGATTTTGCCGCGCTCGCCAATCCCGGTCAATTTCTGATGTTGCGTCTGCCCGAATGCGTCGATCCGATTCTGGGACGACCGTTCGCCGTCTTCGACGCGGATCCGTCGACCGGGCGAGTCGAGGCGGTTTACGCCGTCGTCGGCAAGGCGACGTCTCGCCTGGCGAGGTTGCCCGTCGGCGCGAAGCTCGAATTGTGGGGCCCGCTCGGCAACGGCTGGCGCGCCGCGAAACGCGCGACGCCTCCGAAACGCCTCGTTCTGGTCGCCGGCGGCGTCGGAAGCGCTCCTTTCCATATGCTCGTCAAAGAACTTATGGCGCGCCCCGAGCGGGATCGTCCGGACGCGACTTACGTCTTTGGCGCGCGTTCGGAAAATCGTCTGAATTGCGTCGACGATTTCCGACGTCTGGGCGTCGACGTCAGAATCGCGACCGAGGACGGAAGCGTCGGCGCGAAAGGGTTGGTTTTGGACGTCCTGCCGGAACTCTTTTCGGAAACGACCGATCCGCGCGACGTTCAGATTTTCGCCTGCGGTCCGACTCCGATGCTTCGCGCCGTCGCGAAATGGAGCGCGGAGCGAAAGTACGAATGTTGGACGTCGCTCGAATCCCCGATGGCCTGCGGCATGGGATTATGCTTTTCATGCGTCGTCGATTGGAAAAACGACGACGGAACCTGGGATTATAAGCGGACTTGCGTCGACGGTCCGGTCTTCGACGCGGCGCGGCTCAAGTGGGATTGAGCGCGTCTTTATCCTTTGGCGCGCGACGCGTTTCGCGACGTCTGGAGAACGATGACGATGACGAACGCCTCTTTTCACGACGATTCCAAGCGGTTGGAGACGCTTTCACTCGAGGCGATCCGAACCGAGCGTCAATGGACGCTGATTAACGGCTCGACGATTCGCGCCTCCTTCGACCTTGCGAGGAACCCCGTCGACAAACTTAGCCGACGCGTCAGGCTGCGTTGCGAGGACGGGAGGGCGTACAGGGTTTCCCTCTCGAAACTGTCCGAATCGGACGTTGAGTTTGTCGAACAAGCCGCGCTCGCGCTGCGCGACCGAGCGGGGACGTCCGACGAGCCGCTCGAGCCGCGCGACGCCGACGATCCGGTCGATTTTCAGGCTCCGGACGAGCCGTTCGAGAAGACGTTGCGCCTGGCCAGAGAGGGCGACGTCGAGGCGCGCGTGCGCGTTGGCAAACGCTTCGAATACGGAAGCGGAGTCAAGCCGGACGCGCGCGAGGCGGCGCGCTGGTACCGCGCGGCCGCGCGCGCCGATTCGGCCGAAGGAATCTTTCGTTTTGCGCGTTGCTACGAATTCGGGATCGGCGCGGAACCCGATTTCGAGAAGGCGCGTCGCGGTTATAAGAAAGCGGCGAAGTTGGGATTCGAGCGCGCGAAACTGAGACTCGCGCGAATCTACCATCGCGGGGAATTGGGTTCCCCGCGTTGTCAAAGCAAGGCGACGCGCTGGTATTACGAAGCGGCTCTCGACGGCGATCCGGTCGCTCAGTTGGAAACGGCGAGACGTCTTGAACGCGGCGTCGCCGTCGAAAAGAACCAAAAAGAGGCGCTCGAATGGCTTCGCGCCGCCGCCGACAGAAGCTATCCGCCCGCGCTCGTCGAATTGGGCGACTGTTTCGCGAGCGGACGCCTCGGTCTTGAAGAAGACTCCGAAAGAGCGTTCGAGCTTTACGCCAGAGCGGCGCGCGCCGACGACGCCGAAGGTCGGCTCCGTATGGGCGACTGTCTGCGCGAAGGGCGCGGATGCTTTAAAGACGCCGCGGAGGCTTTTCGTCAATATCGTCGAGCGGCGGCTCTGCGGCTGCCCGCCGCTCAGACGCGCGTCGGAATGTGTTTCGAAGAGGGCGTCGGAATTCCGAAAGATCCTTATCGCGCGCTCTATTGGTATCGCCGCGCGGCGAAAATCAAGGATCCGGAAGGAATGTGCTGTTTGGGGCGCGTCTTTTTTTTAGGCGCGGGCGCGCGAAAGGACGAACGCAAGGCCGTCAAATGGTTTAAGCGCTCAGCGGACGCGGGCTTCGCGCCCGCGGCGGTTCTCGCGGGCGAGTCGCTTCTTAGCGGGGTCGGCGGAAAAGTCGATTTTTTGGGCGCTTTCGAATATTTCCAAAAAGCCGCCGACGCGCGCGAGCCCGACGGGCTCTTTTACCTGGGATATTGTTTCGAGCGCGGTCTGGGCGCCGACAGGGATTTGGAGCGCGCGACGGCTCTTTACCGTCAAGCGGCGGAATTCGGCAGTTCCAAAGCGGCGCGGCGGCTCGAACAAGGCTCGACCCCGATATGACGAACCGTCTTTTTAAAGGAACGCGACGATGAAACGTTTAATCTTCTTGTCACTGCTTGTTTTAAGCGCGTTGACGACCTCCGGCTTCGCGCAGGATTCGCGCGTCTGCCCTCTGGGCGACGACTACGAATTCGCGCCCGATCTTAGCGACGAATTCGACGGCGACGCGCTCGACGACTCCAAATGGTTCGACTTCAATCCCGCCTGGCGCGGTCGCAAGCCCGCTCTGTTTTCCAGAAAGAACGTAAGCGTCGCCGACGGCGCCCTGCGCTTGACGGCAAGTCTCATGAAGCCCGAGGAAATCGACGTCGAAATGAAGGCGCGAGGTTACGACAAATACTGGAAGTCGATCGTCAAGAGCAGACAAAAAATCGCTTACGGCTATTTTGAGGCGCGATGCAAATCGATGCGCGCCTGCGTTTGCAACGCGTTTTGGCTTTACGATCCTTTTTCGGATCGACCCGACGTCA
>CAMZEO010000131.1 GCA_947305735.1 uncultured Planctomycetales bacterium
AATCGGATCGCGCGCGGCGATGTAATCGCGCGTCGATGCGTCGAATATAACGCAGGCAAACTCGGCGTCAAGTCTGGAAAACATCTCGACGCCGTATTCGCGGTACATCGGCAGAATAATCTCGCAGTCGCTATCGCTCTTAAACGCATACCCTTTTTTTTTCAGGACCTCGCGTTCTTTCTCAAAACCGTAAAGCTCGCCGTTGCAGACGACGTAATTTTCGTCAAGTTTAAAAGGTTGCATTCCCTCGGGCGTGAGTCCCATAATCGAAAGCCGGTGGAAGCCGAGCAGACCCATGCCCGTGTCAACGACGCGACTCGCGTCCGGTCCGCGCGAAACCGTCTGACGAAATCCCGCTTCAAACTGCGCGACGTTGAAATCGGAGCCGCAATATCCCATAATTGAACACATTGTAGATTCACTCCAAACGCGTTGTCTAATGTCTTTGAGTCGTTAAATGGAATCCTGAAGAGCGTCCCAACCTTCCTCGCCGGTGCGAACCTTGACGACGTTCTCGACGTCGTAGACGAAGATCTTGCCGTCGCCGATATGCCCTGTGTAGAGAGCTTTCTTCGCCGCTTCAATCACGTCGCTTACGGGCACTTTGCTTACGACGACGTCCACCTGAATCTTAGGCAATAAGTTGACTTCGACCTGAACGCCTCGATAGTATTCCGGCTTTCCTTTCTGAACCCCGCAACCGAGGACGTGAGAGACGGTCATGCCGGTGACTCCGATCTCGGTCAGCTTCGCCTTTAACAGCTCAAAGCGCGCTTCTTTGCACACAATCTCGATCTTCGTCATCTTCGGAACGCCCTCTTTGCGGAAGACTGGCTCCCTCATAACGGGGATCGCTTCGGCGACGGGCGCCTCTCCTACGACCGCGACGGGCGCGCTTAATGAATCGTCGTCGATCGTGTGAGGTTGCATCGAAAAACCCGAATACGCCGTCGGAAGCCCAAGCTCCGAAGGATCGAGCCCCGCCAGTTCCTCCTCTTTGCTCGCGCGCAGTCCGACAGTGTGTTTGATCGTCAGAAAAACGATAGCGGCGACAATTCCCACATAAATCGAGACGCTAATGATTCCCACCGCCTGAATTGCAAGCAAATGGAATCCGCCTCCGTAGAAAAGTCCTAATCCGACGTCTTCGTTTACCGAAAGCAAGCCTACGAAAAGCGTCCCGACAGCGCCGCAAACGCCGTGAACCGAAACGGCGCCGACCGGATCGTCAATTTTGAGAATCTTATCGATAAATTCGACCGAGAACACGACCAAAACGCCGCTAACCAGGCCGATCGCCGCAGCGCCGATCGGGGCGACCGCGTCGCAACCCGCCGTGATTCCGACCAGCCCCGCAAGCGCGGCGTTGTACGTCATCGAAACGTCAGGCTTGCCGTATCGGAACCAAGTCAAAACCAACGCGGCGCAACTCGCGAGCGCGGGCGAAAGATTCGTGTTGAAGAAAACTAGCCCGGCGGTTTCAACAAGTTCGTCGCTATCCATGCCGACGGTCGAGCAGCCGTTGAATCCAAACCACGCGAACCACAAAATGAAGACGCCCAGCGCCGCCAACGTCAGATTGTGCCCAAGGATAGCGCGCGGTTTCCCGTTTTTGTCGTATTTTCCGTATCTCGGTCCGATCACGCTCGCGCCGACGACCGCGCATACGCCCCCGACCATATGCACGGCGGTCGAGCCCGCGAAATCATGGAACCCTGCGGAACTAAGCCAACCGCCCCCCCAAATCCAATGTCCGGTAATGGGATAGATCAACAACGCGATGGCGAGCGAATAAAGCAGGTATCCGCTGAATTTGGTTCGTTCGGCGACCGCGCCAGACACGATCGTCGCCGCCGTCGCGCAAAACACCGTCTGAAAGATCGCAAACGCCCAAAGAGGAACGCCCGCTGGAAGAATCGACGAATAATCGCCTCTAATTCCAGGATCGAACGTCCCGAAAAATCCGGAACCCGCGCCAAACATCACGCCGAACCCAAAGAGCCAATAGATCGGCGACCCCACGCTCAAATCCATCAGATTTTTCAAAAGAACGCTTCCCGCGTTTTTGGCGCGAGTGAACCCCGCCTCGCATGCCGCGAACCCCGCTTGCATAAAGAACACCATCGCGGCGCCCAGAAGAACCCATATCGTGTTTACGTCGCTATATAACGTCATTTTCTATCTGTCTTGAGTCTGAAATCAATTGTTAGTCCTTCGGACGAAACCGTCGCGCAAAGAGAAGGCGGCGGTTTCGTTCTCGATTATGAAGTCGTCAACGAACACCGAAAAGGAGATCCCCGTACGTCGGGAACGGCCAATACTTCTTAGCGACAAGCGTTTCCGCCTCGTCGCACACGATTCGAAGTTCGTTCATTTTCGGAAGCAGCTCGTCGCGAATCCGCGCCGACTGCTCGACCGCGCCGTCGATTTGACGCGTCGCGACAAGCGTCTCTTCAAGCGCGTCGACGCGACGCGATATCTGGTCGGACAGGCTCGAGAGCTTCTTGACCAGTTCCGTTTCCATGGCGCAGGGCAAATCGGCGGCGAGCGCTTTCTTGTCCGCCGCCGTCCTGGCTACGCTCGACGCGTATTCCAACACTGCGGGCGCGATCATCGTGCGCGCGATCTCGGCCATGGCGTCCGCCTCGATAAGAACCGTCTTACAGTAGGTTTCGAGCATAATCTCGCAACGCGAACGAAGTTCCGTTTCCGAAAAGACTCCCTGTTCGACAAGCATGTCGACATTCTTTTTGTCGAGAAGATGCGGCATGCAGTCGGGCGTGGTTCTGTAGTTGAGCAAACCGCGCTTTTCCGTCGCTTCTTTAATCCAGGAATCGTCGTAACCGTTGCCGTTGAAAATAATTCGCTTGTGTTCTCGGATCGTGTCGCGAATGACGTCGTGAAGTTCCTTTTTGAAGTCGTCCGCCTTTTCGAGGCGGTCGGCGTACTCTTTCAGCGAGTTGGCCACAGCGGCGTTGAGCATCATGTTCGGACACGCGATGCTGTTCGACGACCCGACCATGCGGAACTCGAACTTGTTGCCGGTAAACGCAAAGGGAGAGGTTCTGTTGCGGTCGGTGGCGTCGCGCGGAAGCTTGGGAAGAACGTCGACGCCGAGCTTGAGCGTCGTCTTTTCGGCGCTCTTATAAGGCGTTTCCGTCTCGATCGCTTCCAGAACGGCCGTCAACTCGTCTCCGAGGAAGATCGAGACGACCGCGGGGGGCGCTTCGTTCGCGCCTAAACGCCAGTCGTTGCCGGCGGTGGCGACCGCCATGCGGAGCAAATCCTGATACTCGTCGACCGCTTTGATCACCGCGCATAAGAAGAGCAGGAACTGCGCGTTTTCATAAGGCGTTTCGCCCGGTGAAAGAAGATTGACGCCCTGATCGGTCGCGATCGACCAGTTGTTGTGCTTGCCGCTGCCGTTGACGCCCGCGAACGGCTTTTCGTGCAAAAGACAGACTAAACCGTGTCGCGCCGCGACTTTTTGCATAATCTCCATCGTCAGCTGGTTCTGATCGGTCGCCATATTCGCGGACGTGTAGATCGGCGCGAGTTCATGTTGCGCGGGCGCTACTTCGTTGTGTTCGGTCTTCGCGAGAATTCCGAGCTTCCAGAGCTCGACGTTCAAATCTTCCATGTACGCCGCGACGCCGGGCTTAATCGCGCCGAAATAGTGGTCTTCCATCTGCTGGCCCTTGGGCGGCTTGGATCCGAAGAGCGTGCGCCCGGCGTAACGAAGATCGGGGCGTTTGTCGAACATTTCTTTCGTAACGAGGAAATACTCCTGCTCGGGCCCGACGTACGAACGAACCGCTTTGGCCGTCGTGTTGCCAAACAGACGCAAGATGCGGAGCGCCTGCTTATTAAGAGCCGCCATCGAGCGCAGAAGCGGCGTTTTCTTATCGAGAGCTTCCGCGCCGTAAGAGCAGAAAGCGGTCGGAACGCAAAGAACTTTGTCTTTAATAAACGCGTAAGACGTCGGATCCCATGCGGTGTAGCCGCGCGCCTCAAACGTCGCGCGAATTCCTCCGCTCGGGAAAGAAGACGCGTCCGGCTCGCCCTGAATGAGCTCCTTGCCGGAAAATTCCATGATAACCCCTCCGTCGGGAGAAGGAGAAATGAAGCTGTCATGCTTTTCGGCGGTAACGCCCGTAAGAGGTTGGAACCAATGCGTGAAATGAGTGGCGCCATGCGCGACGGCCCAGTCCTTCATCGCGGCGGCGACGGCGTTAGCAACGCTCATATCGAGAGGAACGTTTTCGTTCATCGTCCTTTTCAAAGAGTCGTAAACCTCGGAGGAAAGAGTTGCTCTCATCACGCGGTCGTCAAAAACCAAGCTTCCAAAGTAGTCGGATACCGTTTCCATTGTTCTCGTCGCTCCAAAAAAAAAACGCCTTTAACGATACGGAGCTTCCGCCCCGAAACGTTAAAGACGCCGTTGCCTTTAATCTTCTCTATCCATAAAAAACGTCTTTGGACAACATCAAATTTGCCCAAAGACGCCATTGCCTTCGCTACCCCCCATTCTAATCTAACTTTTTCAATCCGTCAAGCGCGCTTTTATAATTTTTTCAAAATTTATCAAAGATCAATATAATGTATTCTTATTTTATGTTTTCAAAACCGAAAAATATTCGACTCCAGCGCGCGAAAATGCGGTCGCAATCAAAAGCGCGCCGCGTCGAGCTTACGTTTCAAAAGCCTTCGAACTATCAGGTTGCGAAATCGAAGGCCCCCAATTATTAACAAAACGTGAGCAATACCGCCGCCACCGTTTCGACGAAACGAAACCTACCCAATCCCATTCGATCAGCGCGTCCAGAACCAGTCCGGTTTCCTCAACGTTCAGACCAGGGTTATTACCGAACTAATCGAACAACAGCCTATAATCCGACGTTCGCGACAGGAATCAACGTCGGCGTCAATTTCTCTTCCCTAAGATCGACCGCCAGATATTTTTCCCGCGCCCGCCTGAACGACCGCGACAGTCGTTCTCACTTCTTTCCAGACGCGGGTTCCCTTATTCGACCCTGCGTCGAGTTCCGCAAAGACCTCCCACGGCGCAACGCGACGATTCAGATCCCGAGCGCGCAACCAGGCATTGATTAATGTATTCCGAAGTTCTCAAAAAAATTTCCCCCGGAAAATTTAAGGAGATAATATCAGGTTTTAGGAACTCCCATATGGCGAGAGGCGCGCGCAAAATCGCGTTGTCCGCATTCGAATGCTGCGATTTTCAGACGCTCGGATCGCCTAATGGTTTCCGCAAGAGCAATACGCGAAAGAACATGAAGTCAACTTCGAACCGCTCGATTAAGGGGCAAGCGCCGTTTCCGACGGCGGAAACTTGTCGATTCGGGATTTGAGCGTATACTAAAGGAAAACGCCCGGCGACGTTTGTCGACGGGAAACGTCCAATCAGGCGCGACTCAAACGGAAAGCAGGCGTAATGTCGAAGGAATACAGACCCGGCGCGGTAAGAAAACTATTGGAAAGCTTGCGAGTAGGAAAAGGTCCCTTTACCATTCCGAAAGGGGTCGAAATAATTGATCGGAACGCGTTTAAAGGCTGTTCGCAGTTGACTTCCGTCGTCATACCGGAGGGAGTCAGGGAGATCGGAGACGGCGCGTTTCAAGAATGTTTCGAATTGACTTCCGTCGTCATACCTGAAACCGTCGAAGTAATCGGAGACGGCGCGTTTCAAGAATGCAAGGCGCTAACTTTCGCCGACTTGCCCTCAAGCGTCGTCTTGATTGGGGAAAGCGCGTTCGAAGGTTGCTCGGAGCTGACGTCCGTCGTCATACCTAAAGGAGTCAAAAAGATTGGCGACTCGGCGTTCGGGTGGTGCGACTCGTTGAAGTCCGTCGTCATGCCGGAAGGTCTCAAAACAATCGGAGCGTTCGCGTTCGACGATTGTTCGGCGTTGACTTCCGTCGTTATGCCTGAAAGCGCCGAAGAAATTGGGAAACGCGCGTTCTTCGAGTGTTCCGCATTAACGTCCGTCGTCATACCCAAAGGCGTCAAAGAGATCGGAGAAGACGCGTTTAACGATTGCGAAGCGTTAACTTCAATCCAAGTTGACGAAAACAATTCGAACTACCGCTCGATCGACGGCGTTTTATTTTCAAAAGACGGAAGAACTCTTATCAGATATCCCCAAGGAATTCGAAAGGATAGTTATCAAGTTCCGGAAGGAGTCGAACGGATTGAATTCGGCGCGTTCGACGGATGCGGGAAGCTGACTTCCGTCATCTTGCCAGTCGGCATCAAAAAAATTGGAGAATACGCGTTTTCACGTTGTTCGAAGCTGATTTCCGTCGTCATACCGGAAGGCGTCGAAGAGATCGAAAAAGACGCGTTCTCCCGCTGTTCGGCGTTGACTTCCGTCGTTATGCCCGAAAGCGTCAAACGAATCAAAGCAAACGCGTTTTACGATTGCGACGCGTTGACTTCCGTCGTCATGCCCGACGGCGTCAACGAAATTGGAAAATACGCGTTTTATAATTGCGACGCTTTGATTTCCGTCGTCATACCCCAAAACGTCAAAGAAATTGGAAAATTCGCTTTTTTCCGCTGTTCGGCGTTGACTTCCGTTGTCGCGCCCAAAGGACTCAAAGAAATTGGCGGCGGCGCGTTTAGAGATTGCGGTTTACTGACGATCCGCGCGCCAAAAGGTTTCTACGCTGAACGATACGCGAAAGAAAACAATATTCTCTTCGAACCGATCGATTAAAAACGCGATCCGCAAATCTTAACGTCGACGGACGCGTTAAACCGACGACAAGGCTCGACGCGTTCGTTTTTCTTCTTAAAACGCAATTCTTGCGTCAAGCGCGAGACGTTTCCTTTCGCTCAAACCGGTCGTCCGCGGCGTCAAAACCAATCGTAGCGCGCGCAACGTCGGCGGAACAAAACGAAAACGCGGAGGTTCGGAGAAAAAAAACGTCGGCGCGCTCGATAATCTTATTTGCTTTGAAAAAACGTCTCGCTATACTGTAGGAATCTATTGTCCCACAATCCCCCAAAAAGGAGCAAAAATGAAAATATTTCGTTCGTTGCTGTTGTTGTGCGCGGCGTTTGCGTTGAGCGCGAGCGTCTTCGCCGTTGAAAAGGCGCCCGATCGAGGAAGAATCGACCTCGACGGAACCTGGTTTTTCGCGACCGATCCAGGCGAGGTCGGCGAGACGGAAAACTGGTTCGCTCCGGACTTCGCGCTTCCAACCGACCAGCCGGAAGGGTACGCGCCCAAAGAACCCGGTAAAATTCAGGTTCCGGGTATTTGGGACGCGCAAGGCTACGGCAAACCTAACGATAAAGTCAAGCATAATTTCGTCGGCAAAGGTTGGTACAAACGCTCGTTTGACGTCCCCCAAGACTGGGATCCAGACAATTCGGTCTACCTCGTCCTCGAAGGAATTTCCCGTTCCGCAAAAGTTTGGATCGACGGAACGCGGGTTGGGGACGAAGTCGTCGGTTGCATTGGCTCGCATGAATTCAACGTAACGCCCTATATTACGCCGGGCAAAACGTCCGTGGTCACTGTCTGCGTCAACTCGTCCCAGAATTGGCGCGTCGATCCTCTCCTGGGCGCCGCGTCTCTCAACGACTACTTGGAAATTAAGTGGGGCGGGCTTTGGGGACACGTCTACCTCGAATCGCGTCCTAAGACCCGACTCGACTCGCTCTATTTGCGCTCGAAACTAACCTATTACGACTGGAACGGCTCCGTAGAACTAAAAAACGCGACTTGCGAAGTTGTCGCGACGATTGTCGACGAAAACGGCGCGGAAACGATCCCCGGTATGTTGCGTTTGGAGGTCTTCGATCGAGCTGGCAATCGCGTCGCCAACGCGATCTCCTCGAAGGACGTTAAGTTAGAATCCGGCAAAGCGGAAGTCGCGCTATCCGCGCCGATTCCCAACGCAAAACTCTGGACGCCCGACTCGCCATATTTATACGACGTCCGCGTCGCGTTCGATCCCGACGAAGGAAAACGCGACGTCTTGACGTCGACGTACGGCATGCGCGAAATCAAATTTGTCGGCGAGCGAATCTATCTCAACGGCAAACCGTTCTTTCTGCGCGGCTATGGCGACGATCATATCTATCCGATCGAATTCTCGATGCCGACCGACGGCAAAATGTACCGCGAACGTCTCGCGCTGATCAAGTCGTTCGGATTCAATCATTGCCGTCATCACAGTTGCGTGTTGCCTCACGAGTATTACGACGCCTGCGACGAACTCGGCATGTTCCCGAACGCGGAAATGTTGCTCGGGTATCCGCAGCAACTTCCCGGCGAAGGCGACTTGTGGAAGCGCAACGTCCCCGAAAACGCCGATCCTAAGCCGGCGCTCGACACGCTTAAAGAACGTTGGGCCGCCGTCGTTAAGGAATACCGCAATCACCCGTCTATTTTCATTTGGGTCGGAGGCAACGAACTGTGCATGCTCGGTTGGGATCGCTGGGCGGCTATGCCGCTCGGTCGCGAATTCCGAGAAATCGCCAAGTCGATCGACCCCGACCGTTATTACACCGACTGCGACGGAGACTGGCTTCATGAAATCGAATCGCGAGGCGGTCGCGACGTCGAAGATTTCTACAGCGTTCTCTTCGACGAATGGTCCAACCCCGTCTTGAATCAAAATAAATTCACGACGAAAGTTAAGTTCGACAAGCCGGTCGTATCTCACGAATCGGGTAATTTCCTGACCTTCTCGCGCCAAGATCAGGTCGAACTCTTTAAAGACAGCAATTACAAGCCATTCTGGATGACCGACGGTAAAGAGCGGCTCGAAAAACTCGGACTCGCCGACGAAGTCGAAGATTGGGCGAAAGCGTCCGAGCAACTCTACTTGCTCGCGCATAAGTATAATGTCGAAGGCGTTCGCAAAAACGAAGCGCTCTCCGGCTATCACTGGTGGCTCATTCAGGACTACTGGACGACGTCCAACGGTATCGTCGATCTGTTCTTCCGTCCGAAATCGCTTAAGCCGGAAGATATTCTTCCGTTTAACAACGATTTCGTTCTCCTGCAACAAGGTCTGAAATTCGCGTATGTCGCGAGCGAAGACGTCCAGGTCGAGCTCCTCATTTCCAACTTCGCCCCGTCCGTCAAAAAGGGAACGCTGAAATGGTCGTTCGGTCCCATTAACGACGACGATCCACAGAAGAACTTCGGTTCCGAGTTCAACGTGGGCGACCTGCCCAACGGAAAATTGACCGATTATACCAGCGTCAGGTTCCTATGCCCCGATGTCGCCGAACCGACGCAAGCGACGTTTAAACTCGAATTCAAAGCCGAGGACGGAACAAACTACTCCAATTCTTGGACGACCTATCTCTTCCCGAATGAAATCGCTCCGACGACGCAAAAACCGATCTACGCCGACGACTCCGCGATTAATTACTTCCCGGAGGCGTGGAACATTCGACCTCTTTCAAGTCTTTCCGGCGAATTTCCCGCCAACGCGATCTACGCGGTTGTCTGGGCGACGCCAAACGTCGTCGAAGCGGTCGAACGCGGCGCGGGGCTTCTCCATTTCGGCGGATCCCAATTCCTCGGCTCGTTGCCGATGAGATTCCAGCAAACGTGGTGGAAAGCGGGCGATTCGGACACGCAAAACAACACGGGCACCTACGTCTATCCCAACGCGCTCACCGACAAGATCGTCGATCACAATTTTTGCGGAGCCGCTTGGGCGTCGTTGCTTGACGGCGCGCAAAAATTCAGCGTCGAGACCGATCAGCCGCGTCCGGAGATCTTCGTGCGCGCGCTCTCGAGTCTTGTGCGCGTCCGCGACGCCGCGCTACTCTTTGAAATCGGAGTCGGCGACGGAAAGATCGTCGTATCCGGATTCAACCATGAAATCGTCAGAAATCCCGAAGGCGAACCGGTCATTAAGACCGACGCCAAAATCGTCGACAATCCTTCCCCGCTCAATTTGTATCTCTTGGCGAAGATGATCGACGAAGCGGGTAACGACGCGGCGGCGAAAGTCAAATGGACGCCCGAATCGATCGTGCCTCCGGTCAAGATTCCGGAAGGATTCGTCCTGGGAATCGAACGATTCGTTAAATTCGCCGAGACGGGCGTCTGGAACTCCTATCGCGACATGACGTCGGGAACGCCCAACTGGACGTGCCGTCAAAACAAGCTCGGCAACGACCTCGTCTGGAAGACGGCGCCCGTCGAAACAACCGACGCGGAAACGGTCTCCTTCCTGTTCGCCGGCGCGACGGGTTACTCCTCGCAACCCAAGACCGAAGGTTTCGTCCTTTCGTTCAACGGTCAAGACCTGATCAAGTTCGACGTCGTGGAAACATACGACGGAACCAATCAGTTCGTCTGGAAAAGCGAAGACGAAGCCTCGACGCTAACATTCGATACGAAAACCGAGCTACAGGGCAACGACAAGTACGGAATCTTCACGCTAACCGTTCCCGCAAGCGCCGTAAAACAAGGCGCCGCGCAAGAGATCGGCGTCCGTTCCCTTGGCGACGGCAGCAGAAGATGGTTCGGAATCAACTTGTTTACCGATTTCTCCGACCTTATGCGCGCCGAATCGGAACAATAACGTTTCCAACAAACGCCGCGTGAAAACCAGGCTTTCGGACGCGGCGTCATCTTTTGAAGCGTCTACACAAAAAGCGACGCGTCGATTCTTGCGATCGGCGCGTCGTTTTTGTATGCGGTTTCACGTTTTGCGGCTAGAACTTACTCGCTTCGATTCCCAGCGAAAGAATATGAGCCGGCGTCCGTTCAAACTCGCCCAGCGGCGTTTCGTTGCCGACGTAATCGAGCCCTTCAAGCGACGCCTCTTTATCAAATTTCTGAATCCGTTCGACAAACGCCTTGCCGGAAGAAGCGAGATAGATTCCGACAATCAGCGTTTTCTTGCCGTCTTTGGTGTTCGCTTCGACAATCGGCTTGGCTTTTTCAGCAAAACCCCGCCCCATTTCGACAAACGCCGATTCCGCTTTGTCGAACCCCATTAACGCAAGAGCTTCAAGCAAATCTTCCGTCATGCGATCAACCATACCCGCATATTCTTCGTCCCCATGCGCGACAATCATAACGCGTTCGTTCGCGGGGTCTTTGGAAATCGACTTCGCTTGCTCGACGACGTAATCGCGAATCAAATCTCCGTCGGCAAGAACCCCCGCGAGAGTTACCGGAAGTTTCGTTCGAACGGTCCTGATTCCCTCTTCGCGAAGATCGGCTCTATGTTTCGCGTTAACATAAACCCCAAGAACGGACGGAACGTCGAATTGAACGTGGCTCGTCGGAAAGATAAACGCCGGAACGGCGACGATCGAGTCGCATCCGGCTTTTTCAAGCGCGGAGACGCCGTCGGCAATGTCGCCGTCGGTAGTAAATTCCATATTCGCGCCCTCAACGGCAAAAAACGTTCTTTCCGCTTCGTTGAGCTTGGCGACCTTCTCGACGATCGAATCGGTCAACTTGTTCCAGGACGAAGTTCCGGCGCCGTGAAAAACGACAAGCAATCCAATCTTTTCCCCGCGAGGAACAAGTTCTCGTTCGACTTCGGCGCGGCGTTCTTCGGATATTTTCGTCTGAGGAGGTTGCGCGAA
>CAMZEO010000132.1 GCA_947305735.1 uncultured Planctomycetales bacterium
GTCGCGGCGTCTAATATTTCTCGAGAAGGCGTCAACGCGTCTTTCCATTCGTCGGCGCAGGAGTCTCGTTTAAGTAAAAAGACATGTTCGGAAACGTCTTTCGTCGCGTCGACGTCGCGTAGCAAACGTCGCGGAAGGCTACGCTCAAATTCCTTTGTCGTCGCGATAAAGCCTAATCGAGGACGTTCGTAATTCAAGGGATTGGCATGAGGCAACGAATCGCCGACGACCAGGTCGGCTCCCCATTCTCCCGGCGGCTTTAATATCGCCAACGAAATCAGTTCAACCGACATAACGACAAGCGCGCCGACGCGTCGAGCCGATGAAATAAGTTGGGAAACGCGCTCCAAATTGCCGTAAAAATTGGGGTATTGGATGACGACGGCGGCGACGCGATCGCCTTCTTTGTCGAGAATGCGGTTGAATTCTTGCGAATCGACAAGTCCGTTTTTTTCAGGAACGACGCGTAGTTCCAAAAGTCCCGCGTCCGCGTAGATTCGCGTTATTTGAAGCTGGTCGGGATTCAACGTCGCCGGAATCAAAACGACTTTGCGATCCTTAGACGTTGAAGCGAGAAGACAGGCGCGAGAGAGAGGACTACCGCCGCAATAAACTGAAGCGTCGACAAGATCCGTCCCCGTCAAATCGGCGACGCGCTTCCGATATTTGACGAGCGCGGACAAAATCGTCCGCGCTCGTTCGGATCGCTTTGAGTGAAACGCGGAATAAAAATCAGTTCGATTCGACATGTTCTCAATCGCGACGGGAACGTAATGGTCGTAACAGCCCGCGCCCGTGAAAATCGGCGCGTCCTCTCCGACTCCCGGCAGACTTGTCAACTCTCTCAAACGACGGCTAACGTCGAACTTGAAATAATGCGACGAGTTCGAAAGCGTCAATCGACGCGCTTCTTCCGGCGCGTCGATGAAAATCTCCTTGAAAGTCTCGAGCCCTGATTTTTCTAACGCTTCGTCCGCTAGTTCCATTATCGAATCGTTCTATACCTGGTGAAAACCGCAAAGATCAAAATCTTCAGGATAGGAATTTGTAAGCGATAAAAGCGGCTAACGCCGCGACAATAAGCCAAATAATTCGGAAGCTCCAACGGGGAGACCGTCGAGCGCCATTGGTGATATAAGGTTCAATAGCGTTTACGTAAAATCCGGCTTGTTTAAGTTCGGAAGAATTCAATTCCTCGCCCTTTTGCGCGCGTTCGTAAAGCCCCGCGAGATAGTTTAACTTTTCGACGATACCTTTCGGGATCTGATTGGCCGTCGTTACAATCTTATCGCGGAAATTTGACCCGGTCGCGTTGAAAGCGTCTTCGAGAATCGTCTCGATTCGTTTAACTTGTTCAATGAGTTGCTTCTTATTCATCGTTAATTCGCCGTTTCGTAAATACAGTCGACGTCAACGCGCGCCGCATTAAGCGTAAACGCGTCGAAAGCGTCGCGTTACAAAAAAGATTGCGTCAATCAACGTTGGGATTCATTGATTGCGTATAAAAATAAAAACGCGCGACGACGGAGGTCGGGGCGGATCGTCGGGAATGGGACGGTCGCGACTGGAGTCGGGCTTCTCCCGCCCCCCCCCAACGTTCGTCGTTAACGTTCGCGGTCGCGGAACCGACGCGAAGTTTTCAAATGGACGAACCGCCGTCTTGAGCGCGGACGACGGTTCCGACAAAAACGAATAAAGCGCAAAACAACGCCGTCGTTCTTGGCGACATATTCTCGTCGCAAGTTAAAAATTAAAACTATTCCGCCCGAGGAATAAAACCGCCGGCGATAACCCACGCGATTCGGGTAGGTTCCTCGTTCGTAAGCGTCAGAAGTCCGGTTTCAGGATCGATCGAATAAACAAAAACCGAACCCGACTTCTTATTGCTGACAATGAGATATTTATTCGTAGGGTCGAGCGTCATATACCGAGGAAAGGCTCCGTTCGACGAAACGCGTTGCAAAAGAGGAAAGTCCGAGGACTCCCCGTTAATTAACCCGGTGGCGTCAAATGCGACGATCGTGTTTTGACCGCGATTCGTCGCGTAAACGACCGTCTTGCCGCTCGACAGCCGAAGCGCCTCGATCGCCGCGGTTTTATTGCCGTAAAGATACTCGTCGCCATCGACAAGAGTCTCCTCGTCGGTCAAACCTTTGCGGTACTCGTCCTCGATCGTCGTCCACGTCCCCAAACGCTCGCTCTTGCCCGCCGTGAAGTCGACGCGGAAAGCGGACAACGTGGAATCAAGTTCGTTGATCGAAAAAACGAACAGTTTTCCAGAATCGGCGGCGACAAAAGCAAGGTGGCGAGGACCCGCGCCGGCGGGAGTCGCAAGATACGGAATTTCAGGATCTTCAGTCAGTTCTCCGGTTTCGTCGTCGAGTCGGGCGACATAAATTTTATCGGAACCAAGGTCGCTCATAAAGACGCGGCAAACGCCGTCGGTTTCCACAAAGTAGGACGAATGACCGTAAGGATGATCTTGACGCCTCTTCAACGGACCGGAGCCGTCGCGTCGATATTTCGCCGTCACCCTGTTAATGGAACCGTCGGAATTCAAACTCATGACGGAAAAGTCCCCGCTCAAATAGTTGGCGGCGTTCAAAAACTTGCCGTCGCCGCGAACCGACGTGTGACACACGCCCTCGCCCGTCGTCGGAATACCGTTGATTAACTCAAGGTCGCCGGTTTTGGGATCAACCTTGCAGGCGTAGGCGCTCGCCCAACCGTCTTTCGGATTGACGCCGCCGACGAAATAAAGAAGATTCTTCTCGGGAAGCGTCGCGATATATCCCGAGGAAACGGCTTTTAACGCCAGACGGACGTCGGAAACCGTTCCGGTCGTCGCGTCAAATTTTCCAACGTAAATTCCCTCGGATCTCGGAATGCCGAATTCGTCCATCTCGGGAGTCGTCGGTCCCGTCGACGTGCCGAAGTAGATCCAGTAATCGTTTGCGTCCGCGGCAAAAGCGCTCGGCGCGAAAGCGCAGACGAGAACAAAAGCGCTCAATAAACGCAAAAACGTCCCAATTCGTGATCTCATTACATTCTCCTATGCAAGAATAAAGACTGCTCAAATCCGCGACAAACGCCCTCGCGTTTTACCGCGATAACGTCAAGACCTGCGGCGCGGACGTTATCGTCAAACCGAAAACGGTGACAAGTCCGTTTTTATCCGCTTGAACCCTTCCGGAGCGACCGCCAAACGTCCACGAGATCGTTTCGTTGGGATCGATCTTAAAATTCTGGAGTCGGCGCAACGACACGTCGGCGCGCGATTCTTTTGGAACCGTAAAAATAGACGATTTCAACTCGTCGTCGGTCGCTAATCGAAGTTCTATTTCAAATCGTTCCGGGGCGTCGACTTTATTGGTCCAGCGATAATACGCGCCGCGTTGTCCGGCGGGCGCGTCGGGCAATTTTTCGGGCCACGGACACGAATCGTCGGTCGACGACGACGTAAACGCCGGATAAGCCTCGTCTTTTCGTATGGAAAGCCAGTCGAACGTGTTGAAAAGATCGTTGACGGCGGCTACTTTCTCGTCGAGGTTTTCATGTCCGAAGTTTCCCCAATAGGCGATATACGAATACTTGCGTTTCTCGACTCCGTTGAAAAAGAACTCGTGATAATCGGACCACTGATCGTTGGGCGCGGAATAATCCAGGCAGACGGGCGGATCGGGCAAGCCTTCCGGAGCGTCCTCTTCCCCAAGTTGGAGTCGATCGTACGCGTGCCAGATACCCGCAGGAACATTAGCTTTAATCGCCGCGA
Organism: uncultured Planctomycetales bacterium; assembly: GCA_947305735.1. Lineage (GTDB taxonomy): Bacteria > Planctomycetota > Planctomycetia > Pirellulales > Thermoguttaceae > RUG369. The sequence goes on from CAMZEO010000132.1 coordinate 3,773, forward strand.
AAACGTCGCCGTTGCGCATGCCGATTCCAAGAGTTCCGCTGCCGCCCATTGAATTTCCGCAAAGATAGACGCGATTGGGATCTATCTTATACGTCTCGATTACCCAGGCGATTTCGGCAAGAATTCTTTTTTCGACGGGAAGGAGTTCCGACGTCGCTTTTCGGGCAAACTCGGGCGTTACCTCGGCGTTTGGCGCGGGTCGACCTCCATACCACCAGTCGGTCGCGCGGTTTTTTCCGCAATCGGGAAACATTCCGTAGAATCCGTCGGGTATCGCGTAAATGTTGCGAACGTCGGGATTCGCCTTTCGCCATTCGAATTCTTCTTCGCCGGATCCGCCGGCCGAATGAAGCGCGACGTACAAGGGACGCCCCTCCGCCGCGCCGTCTTTGGGCTCGGCGACGTAAAAGTAATCGCTCTGCTCGGGATTGTCGGCGCCCCAACTCGGAAGAGTCTTATGTTCATAACGGTCGACCTTAACGCCGCGATATTCGTACTCGCCCGTTTTCGTCGGATTTATTTTCTCCTGGGCTAAACACCCGAAACCCGCCCCTGAAACGAACGCGACGACAACGAAAACCCTGTAAAAAGACGCGTCAAAAAATTTATGTCGTTTCACAAATCGTTCTCCGTTCTTTCAATCGTTTTGTTGAAAACTGCCGTCCAATATACCAAGTCCTCGGGCGACATTCAACCAAAAAGACGGACTTCGCTCTCTTTTTTCCGCAATTATTGACTTTTTAAATTATCTCTGTTACCCTTAACCGCGTCGACTCGGGAGTTTTCAACTCTAACGTATTCATGACCTGGACTCGAAGGAAAGAATATGAAAACAAGATTTGCATCATTAATCGCGACGTTCGCGTTCGCAACGTCCGCGTTCGTTCCAATTACCCAAGCGTCCAACGAAGGTTCCTACGACGTCGTTATTTACGGAGGAACAAGCGCGGCGGTCGTCTCTGCGGTTCAAGTGAAAAAAATGGGAAAAACCGTTGTTCTTGTCTCACCGGACGAGCGTTTGGGAGGTCTTTCCAGCGGAGGTTTGGGAATGACCGATTCTGGAAATCGGGCCGTTGTCGGCGGTCTTTCCCGAGAATTCTACCATCGGCTTTGGCTCTATTATAGTCGGGAAGAAAACTGGACGCTCCAACCAATGCCAAAAGAAAACGGAATACCCGGTCAAGGAGGTCGAGGATTCGACAACGACTCGCAAACAATGTGGGTATTCGAACCCAAAGTCGCGGAAAAGATCTTTGAGGAATTCGTTTCTGAATTTGACGTGCCCGTTTACAAGTCGGAACGTCTCGACCGTGAAAAAGGGGTCGTCAAAGAAGGAGCGACGATTCGATCGATTACGACTCTTTCCGGAAAGACTTTTGTCGGAAAAACTTTCGTCGACGCCACTTATGAAGGAGACTTGATGGCGGCGGCGGGCGCGTCGTTCCGAACCGGTCGCGAAGCCAATTCCGAATACGGAGAAACGCTCGACGGCGTTCAGGTTCAACACGCTATTTATCATCAATTTCAAGATTTTGTCGATCCTTACGTCGAGCGCGGAAACCCTGAGAGCGGACTTCTCCCGTTTATTCATGAAAAGATCAAAGGAAAAGACGGCGACGGCGACGACTTCATTCAAGCATACAACATTCGCATGTGTCTGACAAACGACGAAAGAAATATGGTTCGAATCGAAAAACCCGAGAACTATAACGAACTTGACTACGAGCTCCTGCTTCGATCAATTGAAGCGGGGCAGAACGTTTTCATGTCGTTCTCGGCAATGCCAAATCATAAAACGGATTCCAACAACGACCTGGCCGTGTCGACCGACTATATTGGCGGAAACTATGAATATCCAAACGGTTCTTACGAACTGCGCGACGAACTCTACGAAAAACACAGGCTTTGGCAACAGGGATTGTTGTGGACGTTGCAACATCATGAACGCGTGCCCGAAAGCATAAGAAACGAGTACGTCAAATGGGGACTTGCCAAAGACGAGTTCGTCGACAACGGCAACTGGTCGCCGCAACTTTACGTTCGCGAAGCGCGACGTATGAAAAGCGATTTCGTTATTACCGAACGGCATTTGCGCTACATAGAAAACACGGAGCGTTCGATCGGCATGGGATCCTACAACATGGACTCGCATCACGTTCAACGCTACGTAGCCGAAGACGAAAACGGTCGTAAGACGGTTCGCAACGAAGGAGACGTCGAAGTCAATCCGGGCGCGCCCTACCCGATCGACTACGGCGGGATTATTCCTAAAAAAAGCGAGTGCGACAATCTGTTGGTTCCGGTGTGCGTCAGTTGCTCGCATATCGCGTTTGGTTCGATTCGCATGGAGCCGGTTTTCATGGTGTTGGGACAAAGCGCCGCGACCGCCGCGTGTCTCGCGATCGACGCGAACGTGGCGCCGCAAGACCTGGATTACGCAGTTTTACAAAAAAGACTGCTTGAAGACGGTCAGGTTCTCGAATACGGAGTTCCAAGTCCAAGCGTCCCTTCGGAAAAACTGTCCGGCGTCGTAATCGACGATCGCGCCGCCAGAAAAATCGGCGAATGGGGACAGGGCGCCGGTTGTCCAAAATTTGTCGACAATGGTTACGTTCATGACGACAACGCGGATAAAGACGAAAAATCGATCGTTTTTGAATTCTCCGGCCTCAAACCCGGCGTCTATGATTGCAGAGTCTCCTACTCGGTTCATTCGAATCGCGCGACCAACGTTCCCGTCGTTGCGGAAACCTCGCTGATGAGGATCGAAAACGCCGTTAATCAGAAGACGGAGCCTCCTATCGACGGTCTTTTCGCCTCGATCGGACAAATTAAAGTCGGCGATAACGGTTTGGCGACGATCGTCGTTTCCGCGAAAGGAACAAACGGATACGTCGTCGTCGACGCCGCCCAAATGCTTCCCGTCGAATAAACGTCGTCTTTCCGCTGACGCGGCGAATGAACCGGCGTGGAAAAACTGCGGAACTCGCGCGCGAGTCGGTTTGAACGATGGCCCCGACGCGTCGTTCGAGCGCCCCGTTTCTCTTTTTTGTTGACTATAAGAAAAACTATGATACCTTTATTACCGTCGGTAACGGAAACGTTATTCATTCCCATAAGCAACGTCCATAATTAGAAAGACGATTCTATGAAAAAAGGACTCGTATCAATTGCGGCGGCTCTGTTCGTCGTCGCGGCGACAATAATTCCAAATCTCGACGCGGAAGAGGTCGGTTCTTACGACGTCGTCGTTTACGGCGGCACCTGCGCGGCGATTACGGCGGCGACGCAAGTAAAGAAAATGGGGAAAACGGTCGTCGTCGTTTCTCCGGACAAGCGTTTAGGCGGACTGTCAAGCGGAGGATTGGGAGCCACCGACTCCGGCAATCGAGCGGTTGTCGGAGGACTCTCGAGAGAATTCTATCACAGGCTTTGGCAATACTACCAAAAAGAAGAAGCGTGGACCCTCCAACCTATGCCGCGCGAAAACGGAATCCCGGGTCAGGGAGGTCGAGGAATCGACAACGACTCTCAAACGATGTGGGTCTTCGAGCCGAGCGTCGCCGAAAAGATTTTTGAGGGGTTTGTCGCTGAATTTGACGTTCCCGTCTTTAAATCGGAAAGACTTGATCGCGAAAACGGGGTCAAAAAAGACGGCGCCGCGATTCGCTCGATTTCAACCCTTTCCGGCAAGACTTTTATCGGAAAAACTTTCATAGACGCCACCTATGAGGGCGATCTGATGGCGGCCGCGGGCGTCTCGTTCCGAACGGGGCGCGAAGCGAACGCCGAATACGGCGAAACGCTTAACGGCGTGCAAGTCGGGCATGCCGTTTCTCACCAATTCGAGGGGTTTGTCGATCCGTATATCGAACGCGGAAACCCCGAAAGCGGTCTCCTTCCGATGGTTCATGAAAAAATTAACGCGAAAGACGGAGAAGCCGACGATTTCATTCAGTCGTACAACATTCGCATGTGTCTGACGAACGATCCGAAAAACATGGTCAAAATCGAAAAGCCGGAAAACTACGACGAACTTGACTACGAGATACTTCTCCGTTCTATCGAAGCGGGTCAAAACGTCTTTATGACGTTCTCGCCAATGCCCAATCACAAAACCGATTCCAACAATAACAAAGCCGTCTCCACCGACTACATCGGCGGCAATTACGATTATCCCAACGGGACTTACGAACAGCGCGAGGAAATCTACGAAAAGCATCGCGTCTGGCAACAGGGGCTGCTCTGGACGTTGCAAAACAATCCGCGCGTCCCCCAAAAGATTCGCGAAGAACACCTCAAATGGGGACTTGCCAAAGACGAGTTTGTCGACTCGGGAAATTGGTCTCCTCAACTCTACGTCCGCGAAGCAAGACGCATGAAAAGCGATTTCGTTATTTCAGAGCGACATCTGCGCTACCTGGAAGAAACAAATCGTTCGATCGGCATGGGCTCCTACAATATGGACTCCCATAACATTCAACGCTACGTGGCAGTCGACAAGGAAGGTCGAAAGACGGTCCGCAACGAGGGCGACGTGCAGGTTAATCCCGGCGCGCCCTACCCGATCGACTACGGCGGAATTATTCCGAAGAAAGACGAGTGCGATAATTTACTTGTTCCCGTGTGCGTCAGTTGCACGCACATTGCGTTTGGATCGATTCGGATGGAACCGGTCTTCATGGTCTTGGGGCAAAGCGCCGCGACGGCCGCGTGTCTCGCGATCGACGCGGGGGTCGCGCCGCAAGATCTTGACTACGCCGTTTTAGAAAAGAAATTGCTCGAAGACGGACAGGTTCTCGAATACGAAGTCAAACGACCGACCGTTTCCTCCAAAAAGCTGCCCGGAGTCGTAATCGACGCGGACGCCGCTAAAATCAACGGCGAATGGATTTCCGGAAACGTCTCGCCAAAATTTGTCGACGGAGGCTATCTTCATGACGACAACAAAAACAAAGACGGAAAATCGGTCGTCTTCGAATTCGACAATTTAAAACCCGGCGTCTACGATTGCCGAATCTCCTATTCGACCAACCCTAATCGCGCGACGAACGTTCCCGTCGTCGCGGAAACCTCGCTCATGAGAATAGAAAAAACGGTTGATCAAAAAGCGGCTCCCCCCATCGACGGTCTCTTTGTCTCGATCGGGCGAATTAAAGTCGGCGACGACGGCGCCGCCGCCGTCGTCGTTTCGGCCAAAGGCACGAACGGTCACGTTATTGTCGACGCCGCTCAAATGTTGCCCGTCGAATAATCGCCCCGGTTGACGACGGAATATTTGAAAATGACGCCCGATTGCGGAGGCAAGGCGACCGAAACCCCTTCGGTCGCCATTTTTTTACCTTCAATCGTTATCGATTCGCCGGAGTCGAGATTCTCCCAACGATAAGTCGCGTCCGGATTGATTCGTCGGAGACGAACGACAAAGGAGGTTTCGTCGCTTTTTCCGTTGAGAGCGCAGAAAACGCGCCCGACTTGACGTTCGCGACGCTCGATCGCCGCGCGGGGAGCGTGTCGTTTAACGGATTCTTTCGCGTAGGAGACGGGAACTCCGTTTGGATTGAAAGGTCGCGAATCGTCAAACTGCCCGATCAATCAGTCGCGTTCCGTCAAGCCGACGCGCAAAGGATAGTAGTCCCCGTTGACAAGCAGTTCTCCTATCGCAAAATAGCGATTGGCATATTTCCTTTTTCCAGGCGTCGTATTTTCAAAAAATAGGGGCGAACGGTTGAAAAAGGCGCCAAGTCGATCGTCGTTTTATAGACGTCGCGCTCCCCCTTTTCGAAATCAAAGTCGCGCGGTTCAATACTTTTATAGTAGTCGAGCCAACGATTAAGAGAATCTTGCATACGCTGTTTTTCAACAAAACCACAACGCGTCAAAAAATCAATCGCTTTTATTCGGCGACTTGATTTTTGAAACGCTCCTTGTTAGAATTGGACAAGCGCGACGCCTTCGGCGTCTAACGTCATTTTAACAGATTTTGGAGTTAAAGAAACGCCCGTCTCGAACGACGCGCCCATTCTCGCTCGAAACGAGGCGTTCAACTCCCGGCAACATTATTTAGGAAACGCCTTATGACGCCAAAATTCAATCGCCGTACTTTTCTTGGAGCCGCGACGGCATCCGCGCTCGCCCCTTATGTCTTCGACTCTCGCGCGAAGTCGTCTGACGAATCTCCCAAAATCGCGGGGTTCGATCAAACGCAAACCGATTACGATCCTCTCCAGGAATGGAAACCCTATACCGATCGTAAATTGCGCGTCGGACTCGTCGGATACGGAGTCTGTCAATTCTCCGCCGAATTCTATTTTCAAAATCACCCGAACGTCGAAGTCGTCGCCGTTTCCGATCTCTTCCCCGATCGTTGCGCCGCGCTCGCCCAACGAGTTCATTGCGAAAAAACGTATCCGTCCCTTGAAGAAATGGTCAAGGACGATTCGATCGAAGCGATTTTCGTCGCGACCGACGCTCCGTCTCACGCGCGACATTGCGTTCTGTGTCTTGAACATGGAAAACACGTTTGTCACGCCGTCCCGGTTCATTACGGTCAGCCGGAAGAAGGGGAAAAACTCCTCGAATGCGTTAAGAAAAACAGGGGGCTGAAATACGCGATGTTCGAAACCTCCGCGTTCCACGACGACGTCTTCGCGATGGAAAAGATTTACGCGGCGGGCGGTTTTGGAAAACTAATCTACGTCGAGGGAGAATATAATCACACGACGGCTCCCGGAACGCCCCCTATCGGCTCTTACGGAGAATGGCGAGGAAACGGCGCGCCGTTATGGTATCCGACGCACGCTTCCGCGTACTATACGACCGTCACACACAAACGTTTCCTGAACGTCAGCTGTCAGGGGATTAATCCGACGCGCGATCCGAACCCAAAACCGAATCGATGCGGAAACACGTTCGTCGCGGAAGTCGCTCTGCTCCACACGGAAGAAGGCGGTCTCGCAAGAATGATGTACAGCGAATCGTACGGAACGTACCTTGAAAACGGTCGCGTTCGAGGAGAAATCGGCGGATTTGACGCCACCTACCGACCTCTGGAACAAGGCTACGTCGGCACGGAAGAAGGTTGGGCGATCGTCAATTCGCTCGGCAATTCGATTCGCAAACCCGCGTTGCCGCCGGGCGTCGAACCGGGAGGACACGGAGGCTCGCACGGATACCTTTGCAACGATTTCGTCGACGCCGTTCTAAAAGACCGGGAACCTCGCGTCGGTATCATCGACGCGCTCAACATGACGACGCTCGGTTACTACGCGCACCTTTCCGCCACTAAAGACGGAGAACTCTTGACGTTGCCGGAATATACGCTGTAATTCATACGTTGACGCGTTTCGATAACCGCGCCGTTTGCATTTTGAAACGGCGCTTAACTTTTTCATAGGTTAGACAATGACTCGTAATATCAATCGTCGTTCGTTTTTAGGCGCGTCCGCCGCGGTCGCGCTCGCGCCTTGCTTCGTTAGCGCCTCCTTAAAAGCCCAGGACTCGCCGAAAGTCGCCGGATTTGATCAAACGCAAACCGACTACGATCCGCTCAAGGAATGGAAACCCTATACCGATCGTAAATTGCGCGTCGGACTCGTCGGGTACGGTTATTGCCAGTTCTCCGCGGAGTTCAGCTTCCAAAACCATCCCAACGTCGAGGTCGTCGCCGTATCCGACCTCTTCCCGGATCGTCGCGCCGCGCTCGCGAAAAGAGTCAAATGTGAAAAGACTTACGAATCGCTCGAAAAAATGGTCGAAGACGATTCGATTGAAGCGATCTTTTGCGCCACCGACGCGCCTTCCCACGCTAAACACGCG
>CAMZEO010000133.1 GCA_947305735.1 uncultured Planctomycetales bacterium
CAGGATAAACGGGGCGATCTATCTGATGAGAACCGATTATTTTCTTGAGGATCAAAGAAAATTTGGCAGACGGCGACGTCCGCGTTCAATGAAATTTGACAACTCTCCTGACGCGATGAAAGAGCAACTTCTTCGATGCTATTGCGGCGCATATAACACGTTAATGGACGCTGCCTTGTCTTGGATTGAACTGTGTGATTCCGCTGTCGAGGACATACTTAACGATTTGCTCAATGTCGAGGACATACTTGACGATTTGGAAGTCAACGAACAAATGATTCGCGAAGTATTCAATGCGTGGTATCAGACGATCAATGAAAACGTGGCGTTAGGAGAACACATCTCCGACGAAACACGCCTTAAAGTTTCAAGAAAATACGAAACTTACTACGGTTTGGAGAAAGACTGGAATTTTTCCGATTCGATTTCAGAAACACTTGGATGGTCTGAAAACGTAAGAAACGTTTGGCGCGACACTTTTACAGAATTCTTACTTCAAAGAGGAGCCAATTCTGACACGGAGGAACGGTACTACCTAAAACTTGATGAAATCAAGGCCTGTTATGATCCGAAACATGATTGGTTTCGTTGTTCCAAATGCTCTAAATTCAGCCCTCATCTTCTTAATGAGAAATGTCCTTTTTGTAAATCGGACGAATTCCAAGTATTTAATAAGAGCAAACTTGATCAAACGCTCGCTTTTTGGCGCAAACCATGTTTGAACGTCCTCGAAAATCCTGACGCTCCTGTTCGAATTATCGACGTAGAAGAACATACGGCGCAACTTTCGGCGGAAAGAATTGAGGATAATTTACGTTCAAGAACGGAGAAATACGAATTGCGATTCCAGGATATTATTGATCCTGAAGCCAACGAAACGCCAGTTGATATTCTCAGTTGCACGACGACGATGGAGGTGGGCGTCGATATCGGTTCTTTGACGGCAATAGGATTGCGTAATATGCCTCCAACGCGAGAGAATTACCAGCAACGAGCCGGTCGCGCTGGCCGACGCGGCTCAAGTATTTCCACAATCGTCGGTTTTTGCGACGCCGGACCGCACGACGCTTTATATTTCAAAGATCCGCGTCCTATGTTTCGAGGGGATCCGCGCCGTCCTTTCATTGACGTCAATAACGAGCGATTGATTTCTCGTCATCTGGGAATGGTCGCGTTGCAAGAATTTCTTCGGCAACACGACGAAAGTCTTGATCGAGTTCCGACTTTATATTTTGTCGACGCGTTACTAGAAGACTTTGAAAGATTTTTAATCGATTACGAGCCGTCGTCGACGTCGCTGATTCCGAAAGACGCGCAAGGCTCCCCTCTACTAACGTATAAAGAAGAATTAAGGGAGTCATTGCGTTATTTGAAAAACAAATGCGATCAACATCGCGAAATGTACAGCGTTGATAACTGGTTAAAAAAGAAACAAGAGTCAGACGTTCCCGCTAATGACAAAACTGTCAGTTCCGAATTATCTTCAGTCCAAACAAACACAAACAGCAAACCGTTGCTCGACGTTCTTTATGACGAAGGCGTCGTGCCTTCTTATTCGTTTCCTCGCAACGTTGTTTCGTTTAACGTTTTTGACTCTTCAACATATGGTTTGAAGTATGAAGTCCAACGTCCTATTAACATTGCAATTAGCGAATACGCGCCTGGTCGTTCCATCGTCGTTGACAAACAAACGTACCAAATTGGCGGTTTTCTTAATCCAAGAATATTAACATATTGGGGAACGATTCGCAAACCAGCCGAGCGATACATAACCGACAAAAACTATTTAAAAGACGTCTTAGAGTGTTCGTGCGGTTGGTTTGGATTTGTGGAAGACGTTAAAAACGGAATCTGTCCATTTTGCGGCAATGACAAATTCAATTCGTCTCGGCCTATGTTGCGTCCCTGGGGATTCGCTCCCGTGAACGGAAGAGAAACGCAGGAAAACCAACTTGACGAGAAATATACGGCGGCGTTGCCTCCCATTTATTCCACAGTTGGCGACGCCGAGTTTTCACACCCTGTAGAGGGATATAAACGCTTACGTCAAAGCGTGCTGAAAAATCAACGCATTATCATAGTCAACAAGGGCGAAACTGGCGGCGGATTTGTCGTTTGCAGGGACTGCGGCGCCGCCATGCCGGGAAAAACGAAGGACGTCTTAAACGAGGTTGGTCGTCCTTACGTCAGCAGACTTCCCCAAGGACGCTGTAAACATAACGAGTACGTCAACGTTAATATTGGTTGCGATTTTATTACCGACATGACCGTACTGGAGTTCCAAATTGATCCCCAATCCCTTAATACCGATAAAAACAACGAGAGCTGGCTGTTTCGCGCCGGAGTCTCGTTAGCAGAAGCGGTGCGTTTAACGATAAGCAGAGAGCTTGACCTTGATTATTCTGAATTTGAAGTAGGAAGTCGCATTAGAGAAAGAGGCGGTTTTCTCGACGTGTATTTGTACGACGCTTTGACGGGAGGCGCGGGATACTCGGTAGAATTGGAGAATTCCATTAATGTTATTCTGGAAAAGACGCGCAAGTTCTTACAAAGTTGCAATTGCGACAGCGCGTGTTATTCTTGTCTAAAACATTATCACAACCGATTTACGCATTCCTACTTAGATCGCCACGCAGCCTTGCAACTATTGAATTGGGGGCTGGACGAACGACTTGAAGAGCCGTCGTTGGAAAATACACGCAATTGTATAAAAAACCTTCGATCAGTTTTTGAAAGCGAGGGGTTCCAAATTGAAGACGATATCGACTGTATAAAAATAACTCGCGACAACATAACGAAGGAATTGGTAGCTTTGCCAGAAATGCTCAAGCCGAGAAAAGACCCCAACATCGTCTATGTCAGCGACGGATTATTTAAAAGATCCAAACCACTGGCGATTAAAAAAGTGAACGAACGTTTTGACGATTGTTGATTAAAGGCAATCCGAATGATAAACGCGCGTTTGTTAAAGCATGCGCGCGTTTAAATCTCAAAGAAATGTCTCGTCAACTCGATACCCAAGTTTTAACAAGTGGTTTTTGTAAGACGGATAGAGTTCCTTGGCAATGCGACGATTGAAATTCTGACCAACCTTTTTAAAACCTTTTGACGGCCAGCTATATAACTTAAAAAAGGAGAGTTCCGCCGGAGGCAACAGATAGCCAAATTCCAGTTCAGCTGTGTTTGTTCCAATTTTTACGCGGACTATGGGCAGCGTTCCTCGGTGCGCTAGAATCGCGCTAGCGACGCGGATATACTCGCGCGAACCGTTTCGAGGACGTCGATAGTCGGGATTTGTTTCAAACTCTTTTAGAAACAGAATCTTATAATGATCGCCCATTCGCTTGAAGAGATAGTAACGTTCTTTTCCCCTGTTGCCAAATCTTCCTAACGAAAGCTCTCTTCCATTAGGCGCTAACGTTAGCCAGTATTGTCCCCAAGTTGATCGACGCATGGGTTCAATGCGAAGGTAAACTGAATCGTCAGGAATACTATCGCGACTTTCTCCTCTCAACTCAAATTGTTCTTCTAATTCTTGATAATACTGACTATATGAATCTGTTTGCAAATCATAGAGCGTTTCATAGTTCTCGTCAGAATTAGCGGAAAACGCCCCTATTCGCCAGTTCCCTAAACCGCTAACGTTAAATAGTTCTCCTGGGGAAATCCCTCGTTCCAACCGGATATTATCGTCCAATATGATCGATCTGCGTCTGGCAGGCGCCAGATAATAGTTTCTTTTGTAAAAAGAACCCGTCTGGATATAGACGTCAAGAATTTCCTTAAGAAAGTCTTCCCAATTTCCACCTTGGGGATTTTCGCAAACGTCAGAGGATTCCTCATGTTCCTCAGCTACAAATGTCGAGTCGGAATAATCATTTTTTATCAAATTATCAACGTCGGACGGATAATAATCTCTAATGGAAGACTCGTATTTTAAATAGTATGCGTACCACAGTCTTTTTACAAATCGTTTCCAATAGACGTCCGACACATGCGGAGAGTCTTCTTTTGTCCCACTATCCACAATTGGCGTAATGTTATGAATTACGCTTTTACGATTCTTTTCATGATAGATTTCATCAATAGCGTAATCATATTTGTTCCACAAACAGGTTGACGCCATCACCCCGATAACGCTGTAAACAACGCGACTAATCCAGGCTTCTTTGGTTTCAAGCGAGTCTTGACCGATATGTAATTGCGCAGATCGATCTTCTATAAATTGATCCAGATCAATAGCCATATAACGTTATATTCATAGATTAGAGTTGTTCAAAAAAAGAAACGGCTTTACTTCGGAGTTCTATCTTGTGATCTTGAACAATTTTATCAAAGATTTCCCGTTGTCCGGTCATAACAGCGTATGGATAAAGACTAAGGACGCAATAATATAAGATTCGCTTCTCTGGTTGTTGTTTAAGTTCATGCAACGCATTTGTCATAATGGATGAAGCAACGCTCCTTAAACGTCTCCTAATATTTAGATCTTGCGCTATTTTTTCGTACGCTTCGTCTTTTTCATCGACATACTCATATTCTTCATAATTATTGGATCGAACCCCGACAATATTTGTGGTTCGTCTCGGAGGAATATCTTTAATAAACGCCTCCGTTGCGAGAGGAACGACGTAGTCGAAAAGACCTTCCGGTTCAATTCGCAAATCTCCAACAAACGGCGAGATTAAGAAGACCGTCTTTGTTCCTTGGGCAATTTTTAAAATAAGTTGCTCAAACCAAACGCCGTTAAACGGCGTCGTTACAACAAGAATGCTATCAGTGTTCGCAAAGGCGCGTTCCAAGACTTCCGGTTTAAAATCGCCGTAACATTCAAGCACGTCGGGAGTTTTGCCCGTTACAACAGACGAAAACGCTTCCGCAATTTTCATTCCGTCAGGACCTGCGAGTAATAAAGAAAGACGTCGCAAATAAATCATATAAAAAAAGTGCGCCAACATAAACGAAAAATCTTTATCCAGATGGACGAACAAGTCGTCAAATACCTCCGCTACGGAATAGATTGTGTCCTCATAATTATCTAATTCTTTTGTTTGCAAGATATTTTCCTTTCCCCTCGTATGATCTCGTTTTGTTTTCGACTTCAAAGGCTTGGTAATTTGTCGCTCAGAAACGAAAATTGAGTTCATTTGATTATTAACCGAAGATATGTTTACATGATTATCGCGCGTTTCGTCTGGCGTTTCAGCTAATTCATGGCGCACAGCGTCGAATTCATTCCGCGAGGTTTTCAATTCTTGTCGCTTTTTTTGAAACAACTTGGGAATAAAACCTTTATGACTTTTTTCTACACTTTGGAGATCTAAGGACTGGTTGATTGGATACTTATCGCCTGAGGGGTCAAAAACCGCAAAAAAAGTATGCAAATTATTCGTAAATCTGTTTCTTCCACATTTTACTAATTGACGTTCTGAAATATGTTTGATCAATAACGGCGTTAAAGGAACGTCTTCCAAAAAAACGTGTTCTTCGTCGAGCTCGGACAAATCCTCTTGTTCAAATAATAATCCCGAATTGTCGGTAGCAATAAAGAGCACGCGTCCCCCCGGTTTGGACATTCGAATTCCCTGTTCAAGTAGTAAGGAGACAATATCGTCATGATTCTTAGCTGATTCACAGTAAACGACTTCAATAGGACGTTGTTCTATTACGTCAGATTTTGTTACGACGTCCGCGTTTATATCATTTTTATCTGGTCGCGCTTGCCATCTCAAAAATATGACCTGACCGTCGTCAAGATCTTGAAATACGTCTTCATTGCCGTCTAAAACGGCGTGGTTTTCAAATATTTCGGGTAATTCGCTATCATACTCGAACCTACTGAAGGTTCTGTCAGGGGTAAAGTCGCACAATCGGACCAACTTTTTTTGACCGTTTGTGTCCGTAAACAATTCGAAAATTGACAGGGTCTGAAATTGCTGTCTACGCTTAAACATTTTAAAAAGCCTTTCGTCCCTAATCATTTACTACTAACGATTAAAGTGGTTAACAACAATTTTTAACGCCTGTTGAGGTATACTTTGCGCTCTTATTGCTTTGAAGAGCCAAGCTCTTACGAGCGGATAGGAGTCCATTTTTGAACTTAATGCTCCAAAGGAGTGTGGAATAGGAATAAGAGTTCCTGAAACACGTTCTAACCTCTTACGTAATTCAAAATCATCCTTCGAATAATCGCAAACCTCTAAGACCTCTTCCGAGAAGGCGTCGTCATGATCGTTCCCATCTTCATCGTTAATGATTGTTGGAAAAAGGTCGTCTTGGGGATTTTCATCTGTCTCTAAGACATTTTGACTTGACTCTGATACTGACTCGTCGAGGATAGGCGCAGATTCAAAGCTAATAGAACGAATTACGTCGAGTCCTTGATAAACAATTATCTTCTGACCAATCTTCGGAGACTCAATCGGCAAGGATTCGTCGGCTTTCAACTCCTTGCAACTGACAACGCGTCCTGATTCTTCAACTTTAACAAAACCATTGAAATGCGATTTGATCCGCAACCGTTTGGGTAGCTCGTCGTAATATATAGATTCAGTAAGCTCCTCTTCTCTTTTTGAAATAATCCTGACGGAAGGAGTTTCCGAAACTAGATGAGAAACGTCTGCCCGCCAGAAAAGAAATTGTTTGATGGCCTCGCCGCTACGACCAATAGTAAAATACTGTTCTCGATCGATGGAGGAAACTTTCAATAAAGCGTTTTTTTCCCGTCCTAACCTGCTGTCTATCCGACCGTCGTCGCTAGTCCACTGATTGTACGGAAATACTTTAAAGAAAGCTTGTCCTTTCATAAACAGATACGTATTATCCCAATCATGGCTGATTCTTGTTTTATTATTAACATACGGGGGCCAAACCGGATATAACAAAGCGGGAAGACACGATAATTCTAAGCCAAGTTTTTCAAAAACGATTGACGTCTCTTGGCTAAATTCAAGGCATTTTACTTTATGCAGACAGTATCGATCTTCATTGAAAAAGCCGAGAACTTCGCAATCGATTCCCCATGTTCTGAGAAATTCCAGTCTCTTATCGCTTATGACGTAGTATTGACGCCCTAGAATAATGTCGTCATGTAATGAAAGTTGTTTCAATGACATACCGTCAAAAACGGCAATATTATAGAAAAGACCACTATTGTATAAACAATCGCCTTTGTCCGGTTCGATTTTTCGAAAAACGTCTACTGATTCCGGCCAATACTCTTGTCTCAATCGAGTTTTTACTCTTTCAAGGGATTCTTTGGCGGTCTGTGTTTTCGGATCGAAAGAAAAACAATATCGTTCGGCTATAGGAATGGACGGGAAATAGGTGACGCCCTCTTCGGAAAGTCGTTCATCTAAATTGAATCTTTTTTTATCGCCTTGAGACGACTCTACAATCAGGGAGACTTCGCTCAACGCGTTACGAATGTCTATCGGAATTCCTCCAAGCCCAAGGGATAAATTAATGCTCTTACTTGACAATTTAGAAACGTCAATCTTCACATGCTTTCGCTTTGGAACAGGTAGTCGATGTGAAAAAGAGCTTACGCCGCCAGAGATTTCGGAACGTTCTTCACAATCTTTTGTCTTCGACGCGCTGTCGTGTCTGAAATGACGCTCTCGTTCAGGTCCAGACGTTAGAGTAACCCAATCTCCGCATAAACCACATCGGAATATGTGTTCGCTCGAAGAAACAGTATGCCAAAAGAGTCTCTTCGCTTCTTCAATGCTGACGTCTTCCCAGCCGTCTCCCTCTTTCCAAATTTTAACGTGTGTTAGGGGCATCGATCATCCTTGCATTGCTAGTTTTTTTCTCAATGAAGTCCTATCTCTTTCCGAACCATTTTTCATTGACTAAATACTACAAGTCTGATGAATAAGCATTACCCTTACGCAAACATTGATTCAATCAACATTGACGCGTTGCCAAATCATTGATTACTTTTAGAACGATCTGACTGTATTTTAAATTCACTTTAGAGGAAAGTCAATTAAAAATCGACGTTTGTCCGATTATTCTATAAAAAATATCGTTCGCGGATTCTTTTCAGTAAGACAGCCTTCAACAAGGGAAAGAATACAGCGCATAACGTATCAACAGACGGGAAGATATCAAGAGAATTCAGCTAAGCGTGAAGAACAAAACCATTAATCTTCGCGCGTTGTCCGACATTGTTACGGAAAAATTTTCTGACGACCAATCGCCAAAGATCCTCTGTCGCGGAGACTCCCATCGACGATGACGCGCCGATTATTGACGGCGAGGTTAAAAACCGTTTCGGCTACTATAACGGCGTCGGTCGGTATCGCATAAAGACGGATCCCCAAAGTCTGACGAAAGAGGAGTTGCCCGTCGACGACTATTACGGCAAAAATAGCGTCTTTCCGCAGTCGCGCGCTCCTCGCAAAATTCGCGTCCCGAGCGTTAACAAAGAGAACAAAGAAAACGAAGAGGATAAAGAGAACGAAGGCATTTTTTACTTGGAGGCATTATTGAATAGAAGTTATTTCATAACCCTTTTTCAGTACGATCATTATAAAGGCGAGGGGTACAAACGCCCTATAGATCGATAAAAAACGATCATAGCGAACGACAATCCGTCGATAGTTATGCAACCGCGCGTTTGTTCGTTCTATTTTCCAACGACGCTTATAACGTCGCAACTTGCGACCATCCCGCGTTTTGTGTTTGTTGTTTTTCCGACGAGGACAAATTAAATCTATGTCGCGTTTCTTTTTAAGACGCTCCCGAAGAGTTTTACTATCGGCGGCTCCGTCATATGTCAATCGCTTGAAATATTTTCGCGGACGACCGGCTCCTTTGCGAGGAATTCGCGCCGCGTAAAGCGTTTGTTCGATCAATCGAGCCCTATGAGGCGTCGCAGAAGTAACGACAAGCCCGATTGGCGCGCCCTCGCCATCTGCCGCCGCCATAAGCTTTGTTCCCTTCCCGCGCTTTGTTTTACCGATTCCGAGCCCCCTTTTTTTGCCGACGCAAAGTTCCGTCGGCAAAAACTTCGTCCCAATTCAAACGACCGCGAGCGTCGAGCGTTCCAAGTAATTTACGCCATATGGCAGTCCGCAAATCCTGATCTTGCCACTCGTTCATTCCGCGCGGCAACAGACGCTTCCAGAGGGAAATCGTTCGGGCACATCGCGCCAACGAGCGCCTGTTCGACAAATTCATAAAACGCCTTCAAGACAAGCTTTATTGGACGCCCGTTTTTGTCCGCCTTTTCGGGATTGGACTGGTTTGGGCAATAACGGCGCAATTTGTTCCCATTGTTTATCCGTTAATTCCTTGCCTGTTGCATAATCGCGCTTTTTCATAATTGTAATCTCCTCGGGTTGGGAAAATAATACTTAATTAGCGCGTTTCAAACAACATCCGTTTAGGGAATATCGACTTGAGTTATGAAATTACTTCTATTTTCGTTTCATCGCTCGGCTCCGGCGCCCTCTTGAGGTCAATTCAATTTATACCTGGCGTATCTTCCGCCGCATTCTTTAAATAATTTCCCTTCGGCGACCAGTTTTCTGATCGCGGAATACGCTTCTTCCGGCGTTATCCCGAGCGCTTCCGCGACGTCGATCTTTGTAACGACTCCGTTCTTGAATCCGGCGAATTCCAGAACGAGTTCTGAAAGAGTCGGCTCGCCGGAATTTGACTTCGCCGCGCGACGAACGTTTCGATTATTATCGCGACGCGCTTTATACGAAAGCAAAAATGTTCTCGACTTGCCGCTTCCGAAACCTTCGATAAGCCCGTCCTCAACGAGACTCTCGATCGCCCCTTCAAGTTTTGATTCGCTTAAACGCGTCGACTCGGCGATTCTTTTGAAAGCGAGCCGCTTCTCGTTTCTTAACGACGACAATATCATGAGCGCGTAAATAGACAACGGTCTGCCAAGCCTTTTGCGCGCGTCCGCGATAAATCCGGCAAATTGTTCGTCGGCTTTTGCTCTGCGAATAAAAAGACTCACGTTGGCGCTCGTCGTCTCCGAGTAATCGGGCCAGGGGCGTCCGTAAACAATAGAACCCTCGTAAATTCGATCGACGCCGCGTCCCGTTTTTTCCGCAAGTCCGATTCTTTTAAGCGCGTCCGCAAGCGCGGGGTTTTTACCATGAGGCTCCGCCGTCAATAAATTGTCAAGAGTAACGCCGTCGATAAAACCGCCCGGACTGCTGATCGTCAAGCCTTCGTCGTCAATCAAAACTCTTACCGCGCCAAGAATTGTGTAATCTCGATGACAAAACGCGTTGATCAGTCCCTCGCGAAACGCCCCTCGATCAAACTCGGGAACCGCGACTCTGAACAAACCGTATTCCGTTTCCTGTTCCGGGTTCCATGCTTCAAAATAAGTCTCAAATTTTTCGAAGACTTCCAACAATGGAGCGGCGGACTCAAAATTGACGCTGACTTTCGTCCCTTTAAGAACCTGAAAAGAAGCCTTTGCCGTCGGCATAAGCTCTGAAATTCTCGATTCCTTTCCAAGAAGAAGCATGCCCGTCGCCGTGGGATAGACCTTGCCGTCGACCTCGGCGGTAAAACGCAACGCTTTATCCAACTCGTCGTCCGACAAGCCAAGCAAATTCTTTTCTCCGCCGGGCGTCGCCTGTATGATATTTCGCAATCTGACTCGTTGATTGGGATCAAAATCTTCGACAACCGCTCCAGCAAGGGGGCGCGACGAAAAATCCAAAAGCGCAAGCTCCGACAATCTTGACGTTATCTCGTAGGAAAACATCGGAACAACTTCCGGCGCTCCGTCCGCTTTCAATCGGCGCTTGAGCATTTTGCCAGAACTGGCGGACGCGACGATCCTGCTTTTCGGAATCTCGATTTTAAGGACGTCTTTTCCTCCTTCCGCGATTATATCCGCGCGAACGGGTATAGAGGGAACGGTATGATTCGCGATAAACGCGGAAAGACCGACGACGTCGCGGTGAGCGTTATGGACGCCCGTTATTTTCCCGTCGTCTTCCACTCCTAAATATAACGCGCCGCCCTTTGTGTTCGCCATTCCGACAATCTCGTCGACTAAATCGGCGTCGGGATACTTTTTAACGTCGCTTTTAAACTCAACGGTCAACTCTTCTTTAAGCGGTATTGAACGCATCGTTTTTTCTCCTTAATTCATTTTAACTCAATTTTAACTCAAAAAAACCTTTTGTCGAGTTAAAACAAAATTAGATTTGAATTAAATCCGAGTTAAACCTGTTTGCAGCGCGTTCCCGCGAGAAACGCGGAGAGGCGTCGACGCAAGACGACGGAGGCCGCGACATGCGTGACGCCGCCCCATAAAAACAGATAAACGTTTGAAAAAAAACCGTTCGGAAGAAAGCGAACGCAACGTATTCCCGACAAAGGCGGCGGTTCCCGCGTCCTTTAGAAGGCGGTTGGAGACGCGCGTTTTGGCGCCGCGTTGTTCGCGCTCTCGTCGGGCGCGCAAAGCGAGACCATTCGGAGAAAGCGTCTATATCCGCGCGGAGGCGCGTATCGGGAATCCGCCGTCGGATCGTCG
>CAMZEO010000134.1 GCA_947305735.1 uncultured Planctomycetales bacterium
TGGTATAATCGCGCGCGGAGCGGTCGTTTCGCGCCGCCGCGTTGACGACGCTCGCGACGCGGCGCCGACGATAATTTTATTGACATTGTTGGACGTATTAAGGGTATTGTAATATAAATCGGATAAGACGTCAAGAAAAATAATAGTAAGAACGGACAAAAAAGGTAAGAGAAAATGAACAGTCGTTGCAAAATCTCGGTTGTCGCGTCGCTTGTCGTCGCGACGTTGACCGCGTTCCGCGCGTCGGCCCTGGAGCCGTCTCTCCACGAACGCGACGCGCGTCCGACGACCGCCGCCGTCGCGCGCGGGGTAATCTACCAGATCAATCTTCGAGCGTTTACGTCCGAGGGAACGCTCGCCGCCGCGCGAGAGAAACTTCCTTCGCTCGCGGAACTTGGCGTTTCAATCGTCTATCTTTGTCCGATCGCGACGTCCGACGACGACGAGCGTCGCGAATTCTGGTCGCCGCGTCAGAAGAAATCCGGAATGAATAATCCGCGCAATCCATATCGTATCAAGGACTATTACGCGGTTGATCCCGAATACGGAACGGAAGCCGATTTGCAAAACTTTGTCGACGCGGCGCATTCTCTCGGCATGAAGGTCATGCTCGACCTGGTCTATTTGCACTGCGGACCCGCCGCCGTTTTTATCGAGAAGCGCCCCGACTTTGTGAAACGAACGGCGACCGGCGAGATCGAGAACGCCGCGTGGGGGTTTCCCGCGATTAACTTCGACTCGCGCGAACTGCGAGAATATCTTTGGACGAACATGGCGTACTGGGTCTGCCGTTTCGGAGTCGACGGGTATCGTCTCGACGTCGGGGACGGCGTTCCTCTCGATTTCTGGGTCGAGGCGCGTCGTCGGCTCGACGCGATCCGACCGGGAATTATTCTTTTGTCCGAAGGCTCGCGCGCGGAAGATCAGCTCGACGCGATGGATCTCGATTTCGGCTTTCCGTTTTATTCCGCGATCGGCGGGATTCTGGCGAATAAACGCCCTGCGAGCGATTTCGCGCGAACTTGCGAAGACGTCGCCGCCGCGCGTCCGAAGGGAACGCGGTTCGTTCGCTATTCGGACAATCACGATATCGCCAACGACGACTATGAAAACCGACGCGAAAAAGTCTGGGGCGACGCGGCGAACCGCGCCGTTTTCGTCTTGAATTTCACGCTTGACGGAACCCCGATGCTCTATAACGGTCAGGAAATCGCCGACGCGAGCCGACATTCGATTTTCGGCAAAGCTCCGATCGACTGGACGAGAGCGGATTCCGACGACGCGCGCCGTCGACGCGACTTTTTGCGCAATCTTATCGACGTTCGTCGCGGGAATCCGGCGTTGACGTCGCCCGACGTCGACTGGATCGAGCCGAGCCGTCCCGAACGTTGCGTCGCGTTTTTGCGTAAAAGCGGCGACGAAACGATTTATTGCGTCGTTAATCTGACGAGCGAATCGGAACGCGAAGCGCGTTCTCTTTCCGAGGACGTCGTCGGCGTCGAGACGCTTTTGTCGGACGGTCGAGTCTCGGTCGAGGAAGGGAGGATTTGTTGCGATTTGCCTCCTTACGGTTACGCCGTCGTCAAATTGATCAAATGAGGAACGAAAATGAGAATCGATCGATTGATTGTCGCGTCGCTTATGGTCGTCGTCGCGGCGTCGCGTTTAGTTTCCTCCGTCGACGCGGGAGAATTGACCGTCGTCGACGCGGGCAAATCCGACTATAAAATCGTTCTTCCCGACGAGCCGACGCTTGTTCAGCAAACGGCCGCCGCCGAATTGCGAACGTATCTGCGACGCGCGACGGGCGCGGAACTTCCGATCGTCGGGGCGTCGGAAATCGCGAGCGTCGACGACGAGAAACTATTGATTTTGGGTCCCGGCGCGCTTTCCGAACGGACGCTCGGAATCGACGAGACGGCGATTAAGCCGGACGGAATCGTCGTGAAAGTAGTCGGAAACGACGTCGCGTTGACCGGCGCTTCGGAACGCGGAACGCTTTACGCCGTCTACGAATTTCTCGAACGCGAAGTCGGAATTCGCTGGTTGTCGTCGACGGACGAGTTCGTTCCGCGCGTTCCGAAGCTGACGATCGACGACGCCCTGTCGATCGATTACGCTCCGAAGTTGCTTTACCGCGAGTCGTTTTACCGCGACGCGTTTTCCAGTCCGTTCGCGGCGCGTCTGCGTTGCAACGGCGATTCGTCGCGGTTGACCGAGGAATACGGCGGGAAGAACGTCTTCGTCTTCGGATGTCATTCGTCGTTTACGCTCGTTCCTCCGAAGGTCTATTTCAAGGATCATCCCGACTGGTTCGCGGAGATCGACGGCGTTCGTTGCGTCGGCGCGCCGTTTTGCTGGGGGATGGAAGACGTTCTCGGACCGGGGCAGGCTCGCGAGCGCGGAACGCAGCTGTGTTTTTCCAACGACGAGATGCTCGAGGAGCTTATCGCGAACGCCCGTCGCGAACTGCGCGCGAATCCGGGCGCGACGTTTATCGACGTAAGTCAGGAAGATTGCGAAGGTTACTGTCAATGCGAGAAATGCCGCGCGATCGACGAGGCGGAAGGATCCCCTTCGGGGAGCTTGTTGCGCGCGGTCAACAAGGTCGCCGAAGCGCTCGAAGAGGAGTTTCCGAACGTCTACGTCGAGACGCTCGCGTACCGTTACACGCGCAAACCTCCGAAAATCACGAAGCCGCGGCGCAACGTCGTTATCCGGCTGTGTTCGATCGAATGTTCGTTTGGTCAACCGCTCGATTCCGGCGTCGAAGCGAACGCCTCGTTCCGCGACGATTTGCTTAAATGGAGCGAAATTTCCGACAACTTGTTCGTCTGGGACTACGCGACCGATTTTGGGTACTATCTTTTGCCGTTCCCGAACTATCGCGTTCTCGCGCCGAACATTCGTTTTTACGTCGATCATAAGGTTCTGGGAATGCTCGAGCAGGGCGACTATCAAATGCCGACGGGCGACTTTGTCGAGTTGCGCGCGTGGATCGTCGCGAAGTTGCTCTGGAACCCCGACGCCGACGTCCGCGAGCTGTTCGACGATTTCGTTTCGCATTATTACGCGCCGGAACTCGTTCCCGTCTATTGGGAATACTTCAACTTGCTTTCGGACGCGGTCGAACGGAACAATTTTAAATTGGACATATATCTCATGACGACGAAAGGTTGGCTTGACGCGGAGACGCTGACCCGTTGCTCGGCGTTGCAAAATCAGGCGTTAGAGATCGCCAAACGGCTTGAAAAGGAGTCGCCGGAGCGTTTCGCCGGGCTCGTCGGCAAGGTCGAGCGCGGTCGTCTTCCGCTCGACGCCGTTTGGGCGCAAGAATACCGGCGCATGCTTGCGGAGACGCGTCTGCGCGGTCTGGAATTTTTGGGTCCCAAAGATCCCGTCCAGGCGGCGAAAGATTTTCTTCAAAAACTTGACGACTGGGGATTTGTGAAACATCGCGAAAGCGACCCCGGCGATTTCTATCCAAAATTTCGCAAGGAGACGCTGGAAGAATACGCCGGCTGGCGAACGCCGTTCGCGTCGAGACCGAGCGTTTGCGAAAACGTGTCCGATTCGTCGTGGATCGACGTTCAGGAATACGAGTTCGAACACTGGGCGAAAGGTCCGACGATCGAGGAAGTCGGCGACGCCTCCAACGGTAGCGCGGTCAAACTCGCGCCGACGCAACGCGGCAAATGGTTCGTTCCGGAACAAGAACGCCTGCTGAATCCAACCGACGGCAAAGACGACGTTTACGTCTACGCCCGCGGTTCCGACGGGGCGCGCGTCCGATTTGGACTCGAGGAAGAAGAACTGGGCGTCGCCGAGGTCGCGTCGGAATTCGCCCCGTTGAAACTCGGCTCGCTGGAATTGGACAAGGGCTCCGTCTTGTGGATCGAACCTGTCGACGGGGACGTCTTCGTCGATCGAATCGTTATCGTTTGTCCGTAACTTAACCGTTGAAACGAAAGCAATATATGCGAGCGTCAGAAGAATCGTCGCAAGTTCGTTACGTCGTCGGAATCGATTTGGGCACGACCAATTGCGCCGCGTCCTACGTCGATCTTCAAGAGGCGACCGAGTCCGGTTCGGGCGTCTTTCCGACGTCGTTCCTCATCCCTCAAGCCGTCGCGCCGAACGTCGTTGAAGAGCGCGTCGTCTTACCCTCGTTTTTCGCGCGTTTTCCGAACTCGCCCGCCATGAATTGGGACGAGCGCGTCGGACGGCGCGATTTCTCGCTCAAAGGGCGCGGCGCGATCGAGCCGAAAGACGGAAAATACGGAGTCGTCGGGACGCTCGCGCGCGACTACGGAGTCTCCGAGCCCGATTCGTTCGTTTCGTCGGCGAAGTCGTGGCTCTGCCATGCGCGCGTCGACCGAACCGCGCCGATTTTACCCTGGAACGCGTTCGGCGCCGAAGAGTCGGCCGACTCGCGCGCGCGTCGCTGGTCGCCCGTCGAGATCAGTTCGTTCTATCTCGCGCATATTCGCGCCGCTTGGAACGATCGCTTTTCGGAGTATCCGCTGGAGACGCAAGACGTCGTTCTGACGATACCCGCGTCCTTTGACGAAACGGCTCGAACGCTGACCCTTTCCGCCGCGAAACTCGCCGGAATACCTCGCGCGACGCTCGTCGAGGAGCCCCAGGCGGCGTTCTATTCGTGGCTCGCGCGACACGAGAACGACTGGACGCGATTCGTCCGACCGGGACAAAAGATCCTCGCGTGCGACGTCGGCGGCGGCACGACCGACTTCGCGCTCATCTACGCGCTTCAACGCGAAGACGAAGACTCGCAAGCGCTTGCGAAGAGCGTCAAATTCTACCGCGTCGCCGTCGGCGAACATCTCGTGCTCGGCGGGGACAATCTCGATCTCGCGCTCTATAAGTATTTGGAAGCGAAGATTCTGGAGCGTCGTCCCGGCGCTTTGTCGACTTGCGAGCGCGTCGCGCTTCTCAAAGAGGCGCGCGACGCCAAAGAGTTCTTTTTGGGCGAAGATCGCGGCGAGCGGAAACGTCGCTTCGTCCTTCCCGGCGTTGGGTCGAAACTCGTCGGAGGGAGCGTCGCGATCGAAATCGACCGCGACGACGTCGAAAAACTGCTCGTCGACGGATTCTTTCCGATCGTCGGACGCGAAAGCGTTCCGGCGCGTTCGCGAACCGGCTTGCGCGAGACGGGGTTGCCTTACGCGTCCGATCCCGCCGTGACGAAACATCTCGCGCGATTCCTCGCGGTTCATAAAAACGCGGGTCGCGATCTCGAACGCGCCGGGGCTCTCGGCGGTCTAAGACAAACGACGTCCGACGCCGACGCTCCCGACGTCGACGTCGTTCTTTTCAACGGAGGCGCGTTCGAGTCGCCGAAACTGCGCGCGCGAATCGTCGAGTCGATCGAGTCGTGGCAAGACGGCGCGCGCCCCGTCGTTTTGCAAAACGAGAATCCGTATCTCGCGGTCGCGCATGGCGCGGCGTATTTCGGGCTGGCGTCGCGCGGTCTCGTCGCGCGCGTGGGCGCGTCCCTGGCGCGGACGTATTACGTCGGCGTCGACTTGAATTCGTCCGTCGGCAAATCGAAGCCGAAAGCGGTTTGTCTTTTGCCCGCGCAGTGCGAGCCGGGCGACGAGGTCGTCCTTGCGAAAACGTTCGAGCTTGCGGTCGACCAACCCGCCGTTTTTCCGATCTTTACGTCGTCGTCGCGCATGACCGACGCGCCCGGCGACCTAATTGAAATCGATCCGAACGAGACGCGCGAACTCGCGCCGATTCGAACCGCGCTTAAAACCAGATCGCGCGCGAAGAAAGAAGCCGGAACGATCCGCGCGAAACTCGTCGCTCGTCCGACGGAAATCGGAACGATCGAGCTGTTTCTTCAAGAAGTCCCTTCTGAAAACGCGGACGCCAAAACGCGAGCTTCGCGCTGGACGCTCCAGTTCGACGCGCGCGGCGCGACGCGGTCGGACTGGGAGCGGGGCGAAAGCGTCGGCGAGGAGGAAGGCGTCGTCGACGAGTCGTTAATTGAGTCGGGCAAACGCGTTCTGATCGCGACGTTCGCGCCCGACGACGAACTTGACGGGCTCGAGCGGATCAAGCCGCGC
This sequence comes from uncultured Planctomycetales bacterium, assembly GCA_947305735.1. Classification (GTDB taxonomy): domain Bacteria; phylum Planctomycetota; class Planctomycetia; order Pirellulales; family Thermoguttaceae; genus RUG369. The sequence goes on from CAMZEO010000134.1 coordinate 6,093, forward strand.
GATTTTTACCGGAAACTTTCGCAAGCGGTCGGAACGTCGAAGAGCGAGACGCCCGTCACGACGTTGCGGCGTCTTGCGGAGTCGACGCTCGATCTTTCGCGCGGCGCGTCGATTTCGTCCGGCGTTCAGGCGCGTTGGCTCAACTGGCTCGGGTTCGCGCTTCGACCCGGCTTTGGCGCCGCGACCGACGACTGGCGCGTCGAACAGACGTGGAAGACGGTCGCGGGTCAACTTGCGTGGAAGACGCCGGAATGTCGGACGCAGTACTGGATTTTATGGCGCCGCGTCGCTTCGGGACTGACCGCGGGGCGGCAGCAAACGCTCGCGGCGCCGCTTCTTGCGAACGCTCGCGAATTCCGTCGCGCGCTTGTCGACGGAAAAGGAAGGGGATCCGATCTCGACTTGACGTCGCAAGAGGGCGCGGAGATTTGGCGTCTGCTCGGCGCCTTAGAGCTTTTGCCGCCCGACGTCAAAGAGGAACTCGGCGAGATTATGTTGGACGTCATGCCGAAAAAGAAGACGCGACCGGTTCGCGACGCGCTCGTCTGGGCGCTTGGAAGAATCGGCGCCAGGACGTTGTTTCGCGCCCCGATCGACAGAACCGTTCCCGGCGCGGTCGCGAAGCGTTGGGCGACGCGTCTGCTTGAGTCGCTTGATCGCCGCGACTTTGAGCCGACGCCCGTCGATTTTTTCGCGCTCGCGCAGTTGACTCGATTCGCGCCCGATCCCGACTTTGACGTCGACGCGGCGACTCGAGATTGCGTCGCCGCGTTTCTCGCCAAGCGCGACGCCGAAGAGTCGACCCTCGCCGCGCTGGAACGACATGGCAAAATCGTCGACGACGCCGCGAAGCAGATTTTCGGCGAAGCGCTCCCGCTGGGCTTGCGTTGGGAATGACGCCGCGCGTCGGTCGCTTGACGAGGCGCTTGCGAAACGCTGCGACGGAGGCGGAGGATAGGACGACGACCGACGTCGACGCCTTGCGCAAGGATAGACTTTTCCAGTTCGTTTTCGGCGTTCCCGAAAATTAACGATGGACGTTAAGTCTTTACAACTCGATCAACGGCTCGAATTGTATCGTTAAAAACGAAATCGAGATCAGCGCGATTGACGACGCCGTTGATCCGAGTAAGAAAAACGACGCGTCTTTTTTGATTTACGCGGGCATGATATACGAAAATATATTAGGAGAACCAACCAGGTCTTTCGCGCGCGGTTTCGCGTCGCGGAAGGCTCCGGCTTTCAAAAGCGTTTGTTTCCACAACGGTTCCGCCGCGCGGAAAGATCGGGTCGCTCTTAGACTTTCCGATATTTTTCCGAAAGGTTCGCGGTTCGGTATTGAGGCAATCGCGACGACGCGCGGTTTCTTAAACGGGCGACCAACGCGCGGCCGTTCCAAAATCTTTTCTCGGAAGCGGGGACAGTCGGCTTCGCCCGCCAAAACCTCATTCTATCGGCTCGAAGTTGATTCTCCGTTCTTTCGCGTATTTTTCCGCGTAAGAACCCGTTGGAGCGCGGATTGTCAGAGAGGTAAAATAGTCGAACGCTCTGTTGTCAATCGACGTCGCGCTTTCGGGTAAAACGATCGAAGTCAGCGCCGAACAGCCCCGAAACGCGTCTTTTCCAATAGACGTTAAACTTTCCGGCAAATCGATGGACGTCAGCGCCGAACAGCCCCGGAACGCGTCTTTTTCAATAGACGTTAAACCTTCCGGCAACTTGATCGAGGTCAACGCCGAACAACCGTAGAACGCGCCGCCGCCAACGTTTTTTAAGCCCCGCGGCAACGTGATCGACTCCAACTTCGAACAGCCGTGGAACGCGCCGGCTTTAATAGACTCCGCGCCTTCCGGCAAATCGATCGAGGCGAGCGCCGAACAACCGTAGAACGCGCCGACTTCAATGGTCGTTAAACCTTCCGGCAACTTGATCGAGGTCAACGCCGAACAGCCGTAGAACGCGCCTTTTCCAATAGACGTTAAACCTTCCGGCAACTTGATCGAGGTCAGCGCCGAACAGTCTCTGAACGCGCAATACCCGATAGACGTTAAACCTTCCGGCAACGTGATCGAGGTTAACGCCGAACAGCCGGAGAACAACAGCGAGCCAATAGACGTCGCGCTTTCGGGCAAGACGATTGAGGTCAGCGCCGAACAGTCTCCGAACGCGCAATACCCGATAGACGTTAACCCTTCCGGCAAGTCGATTGAGGTCAGCGTCGAACAGCCGGAGAACGTCCAGTTTCCAACGACCTTTACGCCCTTTGGCAACTTGATCGACTCCAGCAAACGACAACGGAGGAACGCGCCCTCGCCAATAGACGTTAAACTTTCCGGCAACTCGATCGAGGTTAGCGACAAACAGTCGTGGAACGCGAAGTCTCCAATATTTTTTAACCCTGTCGGCAACGTGATTGAACGCAAATATTTCCAGTCGCCGAACGCTTCGGCTTTAATAGCGACGACTCCGTCGGGGACGACGTAGGTTCGGGCGGTTCGATCGGGAGACGAATGGGAAACGGCGCCGGGAACTACGACGCGTTCGCTGGAGCGGAACGAGTCTTTGCCCTTGTCGTCGAATAGAAAATTCGAGCATTGCGCCTTCAAGAGTAGAATGAACAAGAGGATCGCGTCTCCGACGAGCCCGCGAAATAACCGCGTTTGAGAAAGAAAGAACCAACGTAGAATGAACAAGAGGATCGCGTCTCCGACGCGCCGTACTAAGCATCCGTTGGGTTCGTCTTCGGATTCCCGAACCGTCGACGATTGACCGCCGCTCTTAATCGGCTCAAAGTCGACGTTATGGTTCGCCGCGTATCGTCCCGCATAAGAGTCTTTGGGCGCGCGAATCGTCAATTTCGAACAGCCGGAAAACGCGTTCCAGCCTATAGATTTCGCGCTTCGGGGCAACTCGATCGAGACCAGCGCCGAGCAGCCGGAAAACGCGCCGGCTCCGACGCTCGTTAAGCCTTTCGGCGCCGTGATCGCGGTTAGCGCCGAACAGCCGGAGAACGACCACCAGCCAATAGTCGTCAAGCCTTCCGGCAAGTCGATCGAGGTCAGCGCCGAACAGCCGGAGAACGTCCAGTTTCCAACGGACTTCAAACCTTTCGGCAATGCGATCGCGGTCAGCGCCGAACAGTCGCGGAAGGCGTGTTTTCCAAGAGTCGTCAAGCCTTCCGGCAAATCGATCGCGGTTAGCGCCGAGCAGCCGGCGAACGCCCGATTTCCAATGCTCGTCAAACCTTTCGGCAAGTCGATCGAGGTTAGCGCCGAACAGCCCTCGAACGTCCCCCGACCAATGGACGTCGCGTTTTCGGGCAAGACGATCGAGGTCAACGCCGAACAACCCTGGAAAACGTAGTTTTCAACGGTCGACAAACCTTTCGGCAGGGCGATCGACGTCAGCTTCGAACAGCCGTAGAACGCCCCGCGTCCGATAGAGGTCGCGCTTTCGGGCAAGACGATCGCGGTCGGCGACGAACAGTCCCGGAAAGCGTATTGTTCGATAGAAATCGTCCCTTCCGGAACGACGTATGTTTCGACGACTCTTCCTTCGGGGTATTTGACGAGCGTCTTTCCGTCCTTTGAGAACAGAACGCCGTCGATCGAACGATAGTTCCCCGAGTCGTCCGAGATTTCGACTTCGTCCGACGCGTTTGCAACCGCGTTTCCGCCGTTTGACAAGTCGATCGAGGTCAGCGCGGAACATCCGTCGAACGCGGCGCGTCCTACGGACGTCAGACTTTCCGGCAACGAGACCGAGGTCAGCGACTTACAGTTTCTGAACGCGGAGCGACCGACAGTCTTCACGCTTTTCGGAAAAACGATCGTTCGCAAACGTTCCCAGTTCATAAACGCCTTATCCCCTATGGCGACGACGCCCTCGGGAACGACGCAACTCTCGGCGTTGTTATCGGCGGGATCGGGAAAGAAAACGGGTTGTTCCATGCTTGCTTCCTTTTTAATGAACGCGGTCGCGGTTTGACAACGAGCGTCGACGCAAACGGTTTCGCGTTTTTACCGTAATGTTACGGAGAAGCGTTTTTTCAAGAGTCTTCGCGTTTGAGGGCGGTCGTTTTTCGTCGGAGCGGCGCGACGCTTTGTTTTAACCGCGCGTCGCGGTCGACTATTCGATCGGTTCAAAGGGAATATTGTTTTCCAGCGCGTATTGTTCGGCGCGGGAACCTTTTGGGGCGCGGATCGTCAGGGCGTCGCAAAACTCAAAAGCGCGCGTTCCAATATCGACGACGCTTTCCGGAATAACGACGGTCGTCAGGGAAGGGCAGTTCCAAAACGCGCGGTCTCCGATTTCAACGACTCCTTCCGAAACGGTCGCCGACGTCAACGACGAGCATGCCGAGAACGCGTAGTTTCCAATCTTGCGAACCGTTTTGGGAATAACGATTTCCTCGAGCAAACCGGATCCTTCGAACGCGCAGGCTCCGATTATTTCGACTCCCTCCGGAATGGCGATCGACTTCAGCGAGGAACAACGATAGAACGCGTAGGAACCGATTCGCCGAACGGTTTGAGGAAGAACGATTTCCGTCGCCGATCGACAGTTGTCGAACGCGCATAGTCCGATTTCCCGGACGCTTTCGGGAAGAACGACCGTTTTCAACGAGGAACAACCGTCGAACGCTTTAAAATCGATCGTCTCGACGCCTTCCGGAACGACGTAGCGCTCGCGCTCCGCGTTCGACGGATACCTGACGAGCGTCTTCGCGTCTTTGGTAAAGAGGACTCCGTCGGTCGAACGGTAGTTCGCGTTTTTTTTCGCGACTTCAAACGATTTGAGCGCCAGACATTCGTCGAACGCGGCTTTGCCGATTTTTTCGACGCTTTCCGGAATAACGACCGACTTTAACGAAAGACAATTGCAAAACGCGGCGTCGTCGATTATTTCAACGCCTTTCGGAAGGTCGAACGTTTCGAGCGCCGCGCAACAATCGAACGCCGAAAAACCTATTTTTTTAACGCTTTCGGGCGCGACGACCGTTTTGAGCGTCTCGCAGTCTCTGAACGCGCGCGGCGCGATCTTCTCGACTCCGGTCGGAACGACAAAATTGCTTCCTTTGCCGCAATATTGCAAAAAAGTCTTGCCGTCTTCGCTCAGTCGGCTTCTGGGAAATAGGCGCGACGTCAATAGAGCGACCGCGCAAAGCGTTGTCGCCGTTAAACAGGAAAACAAAATCGCTTTCTTTTTCATAACGTCTTTCCCTGGAAGAATAAGAGGCGATCATTCCCCGTATCGCGCGACGCCCGTTCGCTTGTGTTCGCTGATACGGTGGAGGCGGTCGACTTTGGCTTTTTTATCCTCGGGGATCGTTCCGCCGTTAATGTAGGAATCGAGTTCGGCGTAGGTTACGCCCATTTCCGTTTCGTCCGTCTGGCCTTCGAAGAGCGCGGCGCTCGGG
>CAMZEO010000135.1 GCA_947305735.1 uncultured Planctomycetales bacterium
ACGCAGTTTTTGCATGAACTCAAAATGCGTCGGCGCGACGGCGCCGGGGTCGGTTCCCGTCGAATGAGCGAAGAACTGAAGACGGCGTTCGGCGCAAACCGCCGGATCGCGTTGCTTGATCGTTCCCGACGTCAAATTGCGCGAGTTCGCGTAGGGTTTAAATTCGCGCCCGGACGCTTGAGCGCGCTCGTATTCGAGCTGATTGAGCCGCGCGAGATTTTCGTTCGTCATATAGATTTCTCCGCGAACTTCGAGTTTCTCGGGCGCGTCTCCGGAAAGTTGAAGCGGCGCGTCGCGAATCGCGCGAACGTTAGCGGTAATATCTTCGCCAAAGAAGCCGTCGCCGCGCGTCAACGCGCGCGTCAAGACGCCCTTTTCGTAGTGAAGGGACGCGGCGACCCCGTCGATTTTCAGCTCGCAAACCCACGCCAGAGGCTCGGTAAAATTCTTTTGCGCGGACGCGACAAACTCGCGAAGCTCCCCTTCGTCGTAGACGTTTTCAATCGACAGCATCGGGATTTCATGGCGAACGACTTCCGCTTTTCCCTCGAGTTTGTCCCCAATGCGTTGCGTCGGACTCGTCGGTAAAACGAACTCCGGAAATTCCGTTTCGAGCGCTTTGAGCCGCTTGACGAGAAAGTCGTACTCGTGGTCGGGAATCGTCGGGGCGCTTTCGACGTAATAGAGCCGGTCGTTGCGTCGAATCTCGGCGCTGAGTCGGGCGATTTCTTGTTGGGCTTCGTCGCGCGTCATGCTGGAAAACTCCGTAAACAAAGGTGGGGACGTTTGCGTTTCAGGATATAGTTTAAGGCTCAAAAAGTCAAGAAGTATTCAAAAACGCCGTCAAAAACTTGAAATAGAAATTCCCGAAAAACTTGTCGTCGACGCCGTATTCTGGTAGACAAAAAGCTCTAAATACTCTAGAATTGGTTTATGTTCCGGCGAAGAATAGCGCGCGATCGAACGCGACGATCGGAGTCTTCCTTTAAATTGGCGTCAAACCTTGGAATTAAAAGGCAAACTGTCGGGGCGACCGCAATATAAAGCGACCTCCTGTTTCCCCTTATTGGGAGCAAAAATGACGCGACGTAAGAACGACCGCGACCCCGCCGCGGGAATCATACGACTGGAACCCGCCGAGGAACGCACGCTTCTTTCATGCGGTTCGTTCGCGAACGACCGCGACGCCTTTGAAACGTCCGAAGCGACGCCAATTGATTTTGGAACGCTCGATCTTTCGGAAATGGAGTTTCTTGACGGCGACGTTTCCGAGGAAAACGCCGTTTCGAGCGTGGGAGGAGAACGCGGCGGCGCGAAGGACCGGCGCGTCGACAACGGTCGAACGAACTCGATTTGGAATTTGCGTTCTACGATAAAAACGAAGAATTTGACGTCGGATTCGTCGACGAATCGTAACGAAACGGCTTTTCGCAGTCTCGTCAAACGAATTTTGCCGCGACTGCGCTTATTTACGGACGAGACGGCGATCCTAAACGATTTAGCCGCCGCAATTTGCGTCTTGATTCCGCAAGCCGACGTCAAGACGCCGGATTAAAATAACGAACGATATGACGAACACTGTTTTGACGTTTTGGATCGGCGGAAAATGGAGGCGCGCCCCCAAGAAGCGCGGAGAAAGACCGTCGCGCTCGCCGCGCTTCGAGGCGCTGGAAGAACGCGCCCTTTTAAGCGCGGCGGCGGTCGCGTCAGGTTTCGTCGAAACAAGCTCCGTCGCGGGAATCGCGTCGGAATTCGACGCTTACGACATAGACTATTCGCTTCTTACTTCGGGGCGCGTTCGCGTGCCGGGGCAGTCGGGTTTGCAATACTACGGAACCTACAAGTACTGCGACGTTACCGATCCCGTCTACGTCGAACTCTGGGAACAGGCTCTCGCGCGTTGGGAAGAAGTTCTTACCGAAGGCGCGCCCGACGCGACGTATCCCTATGCCGTCGACGGCGAAACGTTGGAAATTGACGATATTTACCTCTATTTCGGCTTCTCGGACTCTTTTGACAACGCGAAAAGCCTCGGCTCGTCTCTCAATGGAGGCTATTATCGGAACGACGGAACAGGTCTGCCCGCGACCGGATCGCTGATCTTCAACGCGAAGTACTTTGTCGCGAATCCGGGCGACACGGTCAAAAAAGTGTTCTACAACACGGCTTTGCATGAAATATCGCACTCGCTCGGGTACAACTTGCGCTATATGGAGGCGTTAAACGTGATCGAATCGCGCCTCGCGACGCCCGAGGGGCTCGAAGACACGCTCGCGCAAAACGCGCGATATTGGTATTACGTCGGACAAAAGGGCGTCGAACGGTTCCAACGGACGTTCCCGGAAGAAATCGTTTCTTTGATTGGAGACGACGCGTTTCTTATGGAAACGTATTCGTCGAGCGGATCGTTCGGGTGTCATATCAGTTCGCTGTATTCGACCTATTATCTCTATCTCAACCAGCGCGACGGCATGAACTACGCGATTTCCTCGTCATACGAGGCGACGCTCACGGCGGTTACTCTCGGCGTTCTGGAAGATTTGGGCTACCGCGTCGATTACGATTTCGCCGACGCGCTTGATTCGCCCGCGCCGGTAAATTTGACCGCGACTGCGGACGGCGCCGACGTCGTTCTGACGTGGAAAAAATCGGACGGCGACCGATCCGGCCCGGATTCCGGCGCTTATTATACCGTCGAACGTTGCGTCGACGACCCCGACGTTTCCTGGGAAAACAGAACGTGGACGGTCGTCGCCGACCGCGTCGTCGACGCAAACTGGGTCGATCGTTCCGTCGAGCCGAACGTCGCTTACCTCTATCGCGTTTATAGGAATGATATTAAAACGAACGCCGAAGTCCTCGCGACGACGGCGCGGGAGGGGGACGTTCTCTCTTGGCGGGGCGACGCGCCCTCGTACCGAGTCTACGCGCTTACCGCCAAGGAAGCCAATCAATTGTCCTGGACTTCCGTCGGGTCGACCGAAGCGACTCAAACGAGCTGGACCGCGAACGTCCTGAGCGCAAAACCCTACGAGCAAACGGCGCTTTACCGCGTCTTCGCGATCAACGTCCCGCTTGACAAAACGGCTCCGTCGAAAGCAGCGCGCGCGATCGCCGAAGATTTTGAAACGCGTCGCGTTCAGGAAGGAAGCGCGATTCTGTTGCGCGCGAAATCGCCGAGGGAATCGGACGAGGAATACGAATTCTGGTGGGATCTCTCGAATTCGCGCGAAATGGACGAACAAAATTTCGTCAAGGGAGCCGAAGAACTTTGGTTTAATCCCTCTTCCGCAGGTTACGCGCTTGACGAACGAGCGCTTGTTCGCGTCATGACTCGGCGCGGCTCGGACGTTTCCGTCGAGGAAATTTACGTCTTCCAGGAACGCGTCGAACCGATTTTTATCGTCGAAGCGCGCGCGTTTGGCGACGCGACGGCGCTCAAGATAACGATTCCGAGCGGGCGCGCGATCGCGACGTGGACGCTCGACTGGGGAGACGGCTCGGAACCCTGCGCGTACGAATCGCTCGGTTACGAGCTCCGCGCGTCGCATTTCTACGCGCCGGAATCCGGGAATTGCGTCGTAAAGCTTAGTCTTTTAGATTGTCTGGGTTACGGAGGAGAAGAATACGTCGCGTACCTTCGCGAAGGCTCGCCAAACGCGGAGCCGGACGCGCGCCTCCGGGAAGAGTTCGACAATTCGTTTGTTTTTTCCGCAGAGCTTTTCGACGAGGAACTTGACGATTTCTGGACGGCTTTGCGCGACTCCCGTCGTCGCGACTTCTAACGATTGACGCCGCCGAGTTCCAGAATCGCCTCGTGCGCGATGCGCAGACCGAATAATCCGACGACCGTCGGAAGGCTCCCGAGCGTGTTGCGCGGTCTTCCCGGCGGATTATTCGCGTTTTCGGGGGTAAGCGGCGCGGCGGGATCGACGCGCTCGAACGCTTCGACGCCCGCGCGCAGCGCGTCGCGAATCGGCTCGGGCGAATAAACGCATTTCACGGCGTCGGGGTCGACGCCGACGCGGCGCAAACGTTTGCGAAGTTGACGCGCCAAAGGACAGTTGACGACGTCCGACAATTTGCCGACCCGGACCAGGGACGCGTCGAAGCGCAACGCCGCGCCCATGCTCGACATAAATCGCGCGCGGCGGCGAACAAGTTCCGCGACAAGCGTAACTTTCGGACCGAGCGAATCGATCGCGTCGACGACGTAATCGGCGGGCGTCGACCAGTCGCCGTCAAAAAGTTCGCCGATCGTTTTGTCGTTGATCAAAATCGATTTCGCTTCGACGATCGCGGCGGGGTTGATCGACGCGACGCGCTCGCGCGCGACGTCCGTCTTCAACGCCCCGACGGTTCGATGGGTCGCAAAAAGCTGACGGTTGATATTGCTCGATTGCACGCGGTCGAAATCGACGAGTCGGAACCGCCCGATTCCGGCGCGCGCAAGCGCTTCGACCGCGTAACTCCCCACCGCGCCGAGCCCGACGACGGTGACGCAAGAATCTCGAAGCGCGGCAAGACCGGTCTCTCCGATCATCAGCGCGGTGCGGCGAAATTGCTCTTTCATACGATTGAATCTCTCGTTTAAAAAACGCGCGCCGCAAACGTCGACGCGCCGTCGATCATTCGCCGTCGTTAAGCCAAATCTTAACGTCGACGACGGACGCGTCAAACGCGGACGCTATTTTCTCAACGGGATAACCCTGGCTATGTAAATTTTTAGCCGCCGCTTTCAGCGCTTCGATTCGCCCTTCTTCTCGTTCCAGAGCCAGCGTTTCTTTTTCGTCGTATTCCGTGATGCACATGCGCGTAATTTCAGCCTTGGCGCTCATTAGAAAACCTTTAAGACGACGGTAACGCAGGAATCGCGAAGCGCGGCAAGACCGGTCTCTCCGATCGTCGGCGCGGCGCGGCGAAATTGCTCTTTCATGCGATTGAATATCTCGTTTAAAACGTGCGCCGCAAACGTCGACGCGCCGTCGATCATTCGCCGTCGTTAAGCCAAATCTTAACGTCGACGACGGACGCGTCAAACGCGGACGCTATTTTCTCGACGGGATAACCCTGGTTGTACAAATTTTTAGCCGCCGCTTTTAGCGCTTCGATTCGCCCTTCTTCGCGTCCTTCTTCGCGTCCTTCTTCGCGTCCTTCTTCACGACCTTCTTCTCGTTCCAGAGCCAGCGTTTCTTTTTCGTCGTATTCCGTGATGCACATGCGCGTAATTTCAGCCTTGGCGCTCATTAGAAAACCTTTAAGACGACGGTAACGCAGGAATCGCGAAGCGCGGCAAGACCGGTCTCTCCGATCGTCGGCGCGGCGCGGCGAAATTGCTCTTTCATGCGATTGAATATCTCGTTTAAAACGTGCGCCGCAAACGTCGACGCGCCGTCGATCATTCGCCGTCGTTAAGCCAAATCTTAACGTCGACGACGGACGCGTCAAACGCGGACGCTATTTTCTCAACGGGATAACCCTGGTTGTATAAATTTTTAGCCGCCGCTTTTAGCGCTTCGATTCGTCCTTCCACGCGCCCTTCTTCTCGCCCCTCTTCGCGCCCTTCTTCGCGTTCCAGAGCCAGCGTTTCTTTCTCGTCGTATTCCGTGATACACATGCGCGTAATTTCAGCTTTGTTACTCATTAGAAAACCCTTAATCGGAGAATCGTCGGGAAGGTCGTTCAACGCCTTCGAGACCGCGTCTTTTAGTTCCATCGTCAATTTATATATCACAACCTGATTCACAAAAAAGGTGTAATCGTTCAAGGGACGACAGGCGTTCAGCAGGAGTCTGTTCTCCTCGCAATTGACGTCGATCATCTGAACCGTAGCCTCAAGACTGGATTCGACGCCCGGCGCAAACATACTTGAAAGTTTAAGCTCCATATTCCCTTTACGCTCAGTTCCATTGTAGAAACAAACGAATCGAGGCGTCGGAAAACGTTTCAACTTCGGAGTATGCAAATTACATAGGGAACGGTTGTCTTGAGCGTATTTACTGCATAACATGCCTGCGTAAATCACAAACCGCATAGGCATATTCGGATTAAATCGGCTCTGTTGCTCGTAAAGATTCAGCGTGTTGTCGATCAGAAACGACACGTCGTTTTTCATGCCCAAATAAACGACGTCGTCGATTGTGTTAATTTCAATCGCGTTCTCGTCGGCATAGCGCGTTCCGTTCATCGCATTGTAAAGACTGAGCGTCCATTCTTTATGCTCGGGATTACCGAAAATGAACTTAAACAAGCGATCTTTATATTCGAAGTTTACGCCCTTAGCCATAACTACGCTCCTTGCGCGTGATTGTAACGTTTCAACAATGATCCGTCAAGCGAACGGACTCGGGGTAGGACTGGAGAGAAAGTCGCGTCGACGTCGACCGCCCTGTTCGCCGTCTGTTGACGTCCAAACGCGACGCGTCAAACGCGCGAACGTTTATTCGCCTTTACCCTTATTTGCGGCGTCGGCGACGCGTTTGGCGATAAGTCCTGCGACGTAGCCCGCTTTGAACCCCGCGTCGATGTTCACGACCGTCACGTTCGACGCGCAGCTGTTCATCATGCCCAGGAGCGCCGCGACGCCCCCGAACGCCGCGCCGTAACCGACGCTTGTGGGAACCGCGATAATCGGCGCGGAAACGTAGCCGCCAACCACGCTTGGAAGGGCGCCCTCCATTCCGGCGACGACGACGATCGCGTCGGCGTCTTCCAGAAGAGGAAGTTTCGCGATCAGGCGCTTCGGTCCCGCGACGCCGATGTCTTGAACGAGAATCGCGTCCGCGCCGGTCCAAAGAACCGTCTCGCGCGCTTCTTCCGCGACGGGCAAGTCGCTCGTGCCCGCGGTCAGAATCGCGATTTTGCCGCGATAAGCCCGGTCGTCGGGACGTTTTTTCGGAACGCGAAGAGTTCGCGCGACGTCGTTGTAATACGCGTTCATCTCGACTTTTCGCAAGTCGGGCAAAACTTCGGCGGCTTTTTGCGCGTCGACGCGCGTCGCGAAAACGTCGATTCCGCGCTCAAGTTGAGCCAGAGCGATTCGACGGATCATATCCGCCGTCTTGCTCTCGCCGTAAATAACTTCGGAAAAGCCGCAACGACGCTCGCGATCGACGTCGATCATGGCGTCGTCAAGTTCGATAAAACTGGAATCGGTCATAATAAATCTCGTTGAACGCGCGAGGGAATGAAAAACGACGATTAACGACGAGTTTGTTCGACGGCGAATTCCGCAAGATCGCGCAACGCCGCCGACGCGACGACGGGATCTTCTTGTTCATAAGCCTCGCTAAGAAACGCGAGAGCGGCGTCCAGTTCGCCTTTGGCGACAAGGATCTTCGCGCGCCAGATCGCTCGAAGCGAACTCGATGAAAAAGCTTTCAACGCTTCTTCAAGACGCGCGTCGTCAAAGACGCGAAGATAGAGCGCGAAAACGTCGTCGCGTTGATAATCGCGCATGATCGACTCCGTTTGTCCCGCGATCTTTTCGTCCAGGAGCGACGCCAGCCGCGCCGCCGGCTTGACTTGTCCGCAATCCAAATGAATCTTAACGAGCTCCTTAAGACAAGGAACCGCGCGTCCGTCGCTTTCGAGTCGCGGAAGAAGTTTTAGAACTTCAAGAACAGCCGCGCGACCGAGAGCCTTCTCGCCGCGCTTGAACCGCATATTGGCCAGACGCGACAACCGCGCCGCTTTTTCCTGGGGAAGAAGCTCGTCGACGCGCGCGAGTTTTTCGGCAAGCTCGAGCCAGGCTGTTCGTTCCGACTCGTAATACGCGCGGTCGCGGAAATAAATCGCTCGAACGCTCGGATCCGTTTCGGACGACGTTTCGAGCGCCCGGTCGACTTGATCAAGCAGTTTTTCAATAGCGCCAAACGCGTCCCGGCGAGCGACGAACGCGCGCGTTTCTTCGCCGAAATTCGCGGCGATCGGGTTGGCGACGACAAGCGTTTTCAGCAGAGATCTTAACTCGTCGATCTCGGCGTCGTCCAAGTCGTCGTCTTCCCAGCCGTTTTCGACGCGTTCGCGAAGAACGCGCGTTTCAATTCCGCGTTCGATTCGTTCGAGCGCTTCGCGCAATCCCGTCCAGGTCTCGGAAAGGAAAGATTCTACGCGCGAGGGGGGAACGGCTCCGACGAATTCCGAAACCGTTTCGTTAAAATAGCGAACGACGCCTTCAATCGTCGAGTCGACGAAAAAACCGTCGAGTTCTTTGTCGCGAAACGCTTGTCGGGCCGACTCTAGTTCCTCGCCGTCCAATTGTTCGATCGTCGCGCGCGTCCCCGCCAACGCGTATCCCAAAGCGCGTTCATAATCGTCGTTATCTTCGAGCGCGTCGGCAAGTTCGCGCGCGCGGCGACGGGGCTCTTCGTCCGAATAGGGAAACGCGACCAGTCGTTTCGACATTCCGATCGCCAGCGCGAGCGTCGACGTCTGACGCTCGTCGGAATCTAAAATTTTGTCTAAAAGCGCGAGCGTTTTGTCCCAGAGTTCGCTCCGCGCGGGAATCACGGAAACTGTCGACTCGATCAGTAGACGAAAAAGATAATCGCGCTCCTTTTGCGACGAAACTTTGTCGACAAGGGACGCGGCGCGCTCGAACGTTTCGGAAACGCGCTCCATCCAGCCGTCGATAAGAGCGTCCGAACGCGGTCGAGATTCGCGCGCCTCGCGTTCGCAACGCAAAGGAGTCAACGCGGCGATCGCGGCGTCCGCGACGGCGGTTTCGCTCGAATCGGTTCGCGCGCTCAATTCGACGACGCGCTTTCGAATCGCCTCGCAAAACTCGATCGTCGACGTTTTCAACGCTGAAGTCATCTGTTCTCCTTTTCCGTTTGTTCTTGCGCTTCAAAAGAACCGACGATAGCGTCGGTCAGCGAACGCATATTAACAAAATAGTCTTTTTGAAGCGGGGAATGTTCGACCAACTCCGCGTCGACCGCTTCCGCGATCGCGCGCGCCGAAGAACGACTGAATTCCGGCTGAACGATCAACTTGCGAACGTCGTCCGCTTTCGCCTGGTCGATAAGTTTGCGAAGCTCTTTCGGTCGCGGAGCCTTGCCTTCAAACTCGACGGCAAGTTGTTTTAAATTGAATTCGCGAGCGAAATATCCGTAAGCGGGGTGAAAGACGACAAACGAACGCCCTTCAAAGGGTTCGAGTCGCGCGCGTATTTCCTCCTGGAGCGCGGCGAGTTCCGCGTCGAAAGCTTTCGCGTTGGCGGCGTACGTCTCCGCGTTTGCGGGATCGAGTTCCGAGAGCGCGGAGACAATGTTCGCCGCCATGACGCGCGCGTTTGCGGGACTCGTCCAGATATGCGCGTCAAGCGATTCTTCGTCCGAATCGCCGTCTTCATGGCTTTCCGACCCGCTGTCTTCATGGCGATGAGGATCCGCGAGCAACGTCAAATTCTCGCGCAAATCGAACGTTCGCGCGTCGGGCGCGATTGACTTAATATTCCGTTCGAAGCGTTTTTCGATCGGGAGTCCGACGCGAAGAAACCCGCGGGACGCCGCGATCTTTTTCAAACTGCCCGGCGTCGGAGCGTAGGTCTCCGGATCTTTTCCTTGCGGGGTTAGCGCGACGACCGAGACGAGATTCCCCCCCGCGCGTTCGACCATATAGGCGATCGGATCGACGGCGACGAGAATCTCCAGCTTCTCGGGGGCGGACGAAAGAGGTTCGGAAGGTCGGCAACCAAAAAAGACTGCGGGAATAACTGCGGCAAGAAAGGCGAAAGAAGCCCTGAAAAACATCCGTGAAAGCGTTTCGATCATGATTAATCCATATCCGCTTAAGAAGAAAAAGGGCGTTTTGGCGCCGCTAAAAAAATCGACGCTCAAACGTCGTCGACCGCGGGGACGCGCCCCTTGGACAAGCCGTTTAAACGCCGCTAAAAAAGACGCCCGAACGCGTCGGGCGAAAAATGATTTGAAGAAACGCCGAATCGACTCCGTTTCAGTCAAAAACTCTTACTTCTCGTCGCCGGACGGCTCGGGCGAGCGGGATATTCCGCCCATCATCTCGGGAGGCGTTCCCATGAAGAGACCTTCGGAAGCGTTTCCGCCCATCGATCCCATCATACCGCCTTGCGGAGCCGTTTCCTTGACGACGAACTCGCGATCGGCTTTGAACAGATCGAAATCGCCTTCAACCGCGTCCATCTTGCCGTCAAAGGGATTAGGATCGTCGACTCCGCCGGGGAAAATCAACGCGGTGTCGTCGGCTTTGATCGGTTCCGCTTTCTTTTCGGGAGCCTTTTCGGACGAGTCCTTAGAATCCGCCATACCCGCCAGCCCGGCGCCGGGCGTTACCCTCGGATCCATTGTCGGCGTCGGCATAGACATTGGGGGACCAAGCGGCGGCGCGGCGGAAGCATTGCGCGACGATTCGAGATCGTTCTCGTTTGAAGCCGCGTTCCTAAACGCGAGGGTAATAAGAGCCGAACCAACGTCGCAAACAGCGGAAAATTTCGCGAGAAGATTTTTTTCGTCGTCGGCGTATATTACGTCGGGATCGTCCAGACCGACGAAAGGCTCGCCGTCTTCGAAGACTTCGTCGGGGCTGTAAATATCGACGAACGGCGAACCGTCGGCGGCGGGCTTGTCCATGGGATCGGCGTAAACTTCTCGCTTGGCAATTTGTTCCATACGCGCCTTTTGACGAGAGGAAAGTTCCTGACGACCGAGATCTTCGCGGAAATAGTTGAACTCCTCGGAAGATTTGTCGTAAAGATTCGGCGCTTGATTCGCCGCCGTCTCGGAACGAACGAAGGGACGAATCGAACGCGTGGAAACTGGAGACTTGCCGGACGCCTTTCGCGCGTCGTCTTGGGCAAAAATGGAACCCGACGCAAACACCGCCGAGACTAGAGCCAAGCCGAGAACGGCTCGACAACGATAATCTTTCAACATCTTTCAACTCCTGCCGCGCGCAAAACCCGCTTGACGCTAAGGAACGATCTCTAAACCTGACGCGCCGACGCAACGGCGTAAATCCAGTATCATATATTAAACTAGTTGGATAAGATTTTCAAGCGTTCGGGAAGGTTTTTTAACAACTTTTTCTCGTTCTGAGAGTATTTTTCAGATTGTGTCGAATAAGACGAGGAGAACGGGACAAACGCGAACGCGGCTCCGCATAGTGCGAACAAGAAACGAAAAAGGCGCGATCCCTACGCGGCGGTCGCGCCTCAATCGTTATACGGGAAACGCTTTAACTACGCTTCACGCTCACTTCGCGGCTTTCTTGACGGCTTTTTTAGCGGTCTTGGCGGGCGCGGCTTTTTTGGCGGTCGTCTTGACCGTTGTCTTGGCGGCGGGCGCGGCTTTCTTCGCGGCGGTCGCATAGGCGTACGGCTCGGCTTACTTCGCGGCGGTCGCTGAGACGGCG
>CAMZEO010000136.1 GCA_947305735.1 uncultured Planctomycetales bacterium
TCCCGGCGCGGGCGGCTTTGGCGGTCCCGGCGCGGGCGGCTTCGGCGGTCCCGGCATGGGCGGCTTTGGCGGTTCCAACGCGCTTTCCCAAGCCGTCTCCAAAGCGAACAAGGAAGACGGTAAATTTGATATCGCCGCTTTCGACGCCGAACTTGGACGCATCCTTGTCGACGCCGATAACGAGGACGATGGTTTGCTTGATCAGATCGAGCAAGAAGACGCGTTTGGACGCCAAATAGTTCGTTCGAACGGAGAAGGGCGTCCGGGAGGTGAGCGAGACTCCCGTTCCGAAGCGCGGCAAGAGCGCGAATCTCGCGGCGGCAACAGCAGAGAAAACGGCGCGCAGGGCGCTCGAGGACGCGATGAAGGATCGAACGACCGTTTTTCCGGCTTTGCCGTTCCAAAACCGGACGACGCGTTTGTCGGCGTTCCCGCCAACGAGTCCTTCAAATTTTCAAAAGCGCGCAAAGAAGGAGACGGAAGCGCGGAGAAAGCTCCGATTGAAGCCCCTTACGCTATTGGAAAATATGAAGTTCGCAACCGCGAATACAAGGAGTTTGTCGACGCCACCGGACGAAAAGAAACGCCCAAACATTGGGTAGACGGAACCTATCCCGCCGGGACAAAAAACTGTCCGGTCGTTAATGTGTCGCTTAAAGACGCCGAAGACTATTGCGAATGGCTTTCGAGCAAATACGAGGGCTGGACGTTTCGTCTTCCGACTGAAGCCGAGTTTGAAAACGCCGCTTCAGGGTCGAAAAAGCAGCGTTATCCTTGGGGAACGACTCCCGGTTTCGCTTTCTCCAAAGGCGAGCTTACGACTAATTGTCAGTATAACGCCGCCGTTGTCGCCGATCTGATGAAGGAAAAAGCGAAAGTTACAATCGCCGATAAGACTTCCGATATCGCCGACGTCGTAACGTTGAGCGCGAAGGGCGTAATTTCCAAGGGTTGGCGCGATAAAAACGAGGGATTCATATATTCGGATCTTTTTGCCGCCAAAGGCAAGGTCGCGGGGTTTACGGTTCCGGTCAATAAATTCCGATCCAACGAGAGTCCTTACGGTTGCTTCGGTATGGCGGGCAACGCCGCCGAATGGACGTCGAGCGTCGTCGACGGCAAGAACGTCGTTCGCGGCGGCTCCTGGTACTCTTCGGCGGACGAGTGTTCGTCCCTTGATCGCGGCGAAACGAAAAAACCCGGCGATTGCCTCCCGACGATAGGTTTCCGGGTTGTCGCCGAGCGCGTCGAGTGATCTTTTTCTCTCTCGCCGTTAAATAGCAAAATCCCCGCGCTCTTTGACCGCTAAAAAGACGCGCGGGGATTTGTCGTCAAAAGACGCGCGTTTTGACCGACGCGTCTCAGTCGTTCGGGATTCGGTGAGACCGTTTAGCAGCGTTCGCTTTCCAATTTGGCGACATTTTCCTTGAATTGTTCTCGCGTCGGTTCAAGTCCAATTTTCAGATCTTCTTCAAACTGCTCCCTCAATTTTGCCAAATAACCCTCGTAATCGGGAGTTATAGACGCGGCGGCGCGTTGATAGAAACAGGTTCCAAACAAATGATCGGTTTCATGTTGGACTATGCGCGCCATAAAATCTTTCCAAAAATACGTTTGAACGTTGCCGTTTAAATCGACCGCCTGAAATTTGACTTCGATCGCGCGCGGCACGATCATGCGCAGACCGGGAAAACTAAGGCACCCTTCTTCCTCCTCCACGTTTTTTCCTTTGAGTTTAAGAATCGTCGGATTGATCAAGACGTGTTCGCGATCTTTTTGCTCGCGGTCGCCGGTTGGATTCAGAACGACGATTTGATAGGGAAGATCGACTTGATTGGCGGCAAGTCCGACGCCGGAATTCTCGTACATCAACTCGAACATTTCCGCAACGGCGTCGCGAACTTGCCGATCGATCTTTCTTAGGGGCTTGCTGTTGTGTTCAAGCATAGGGTGCGGATATTTTACAATACGCATTCTGGCATTTCTCCGATTTATCTGTACAATCAACTCGAGGCGGTCGGCGACTCCGTCGTCAGATTCGCCCCGGTTCCCTAATTATACGAAGAAACAAGATCGCGGCAAGTCGCGCGGAGGACGCGGCTTTTTAAGAGGGCGACGCAAATGGATTCATCGGAGAACAAAACGCTTTCGCAAGACCTTCAATCGAACTCGTCCGTTCCGTCGACGCGCGGAAAACGCGCGACCTCCGTTTGGGAGTGGTTCAGTTCGAGTCTCGGCTCGATCGCTTTGCACGCGGTCGTTCTTTGTCTTCTTATTTGGGCAATCGGCTTCGATCGCGACGGTCGTTTGCGCGGCGAGCGGCGCGCGGACGAGGTGGGGATCATTTTGTCGGATTCTAAGGCGTCCGCCGAGGTTGAAAAATATTCCGAAGCGGGCGGCGAATCCTATCGCGGAAGAAAAGTTTCAGAAGCCTGAGGAATTTGATTCGTCGAATCAATCGGACGATCTCAAATCAATCGCGGATCAGTTGTTGCCCTCCAACGAAATGGGATTTTTCAGCGGTTCCGCAAGTTATTCGTCTGTTTTAGGTTCCGATTTACAGGGAGGGGGATCGGGAAATGGAACGGGGCAAAACGTAGGTTTTGGCGACGTTCGCGGTTCCGGACGCAAATTTGTTTACGTGCTTGACCGGTCGGACAGTATGAGTTGGAACGGCGGCGAACCGATGAGACGCGCCGTCGCCGCCGCCGCCGATAGCGTCGACAGTCTGGATCCCAGGCGCGGCGCCAACAAATTTCAGATTGTCGTCTATAATCACGACGTCGAAGTTTTCGAGGGAGGCGCGTCTCTTATCGAGGTTAATCCGAGCAACAAAGCGCGCGCCGTCCGATATTTGCGATCTCTCGTCGCCTCGGGCGGCACCAGTCCGGAGAAGGCGTTGGAAATCGGAATCAAATTGCGCCCCGACGTTCTCTTCTTTCTCACGGACGCCGACGAGGAATTGTCTCCTCGCGCTCTCGCGACCGTTCAAAGTCTTAGGAAGGAATATAAAGTCAAGCAGATATGCGTCGTCGAATTTGGCAAGGCTTCCGAACCGCGAAAAAGAACGTTCCGTCAACTTGCCGGCGAGAACGGCGGCGCCTACGTTTTCAAGAATATCGAATCGTTTTAAGCAGGTTAGCGTCGCGACGTTTAAGCAGATTCTCCCGACGTCGCGTTCGTTTGGAAGAAAAACGTTTTTTTTGCCGCCGTCTTGAAAAGAGCTTTCATTTTTTGATAATAATGGACGCTCGTTCTAGCGTTCGTCGACGTCTGGAGCGCGTTTTTCCAGCCTTTTTTAGCGATATGCTTTACGGGAAAGCGAAGGCGCATTTGCTGAAGTCTTTCCCTTTGTCGTCGTAGAGGAGTTTCAAGTGTTCTCGAAAAATAAAGACGCCTTTTTTTTCCTAAAGATCAACGCGCAAAGCCGATTCTTTCTACTGACGGCGGCGATCGCGGTTTGCGGTTTGGTTCGAGCGCAAGAATCCGCTTCGAATGAGGAAGAACGCGCGCCTTTGTCGATGGAGCGCGTTTACGGGAGCGGCGAGTTTAGCGAGCGCGGGTTTGCGGCAACTTGGGCTCCGACAGGTTGCGCGTTTATTAAGCGCGTTCCTTCCGACGAAACCGACGGAGGTCAGGATATCGTCCAAGAAACTCCGGACGGCGAGCAAAAAATCGTCGTGAAGGCGTCCGAACTTATTCCGCGCGACGCCGAAGGCGATCGGGCGCGACCCGTTTCCGTCGACAGTTACGCCATTTCCGAAGACGCGAATCTTGTCCTGGTTTACACGCGTTCGAAGCGCGTCTGGCGTCAAAACACGCGCGGCGACTACTGGATTTTGGATCGCCAAAAAAATATCTTTCGCCAACTAGGCGGCGATTTTGCGCCTCCGTCGTCGCTTCAATTTGCAAAAATTTCGCCCGACGGCTCGCGCGTCGCTTACGTCTGCCAAAATAATATTTACGCTGAAGAAATTGTTTCCGGCAAGATCGTTCAGCTGACGCTCGACGGAAGCAAAGACGTCATTAACGGGACGTTCGACTGGGTTTACGAGGAGGAATTTGATTGCCGCGACGGATTTCGCTGGTCCCCCGATGGAAAGAAAATCGCGTTTTGGCGTCTGGATTCGTCCCGCGAGCCGGAATTTGTTATGCTTGACGACGTCGGGCTCTCGACCGTTACTGGCGCGACGCGAATCGACGTTGCTCGGACGAACAGGGACTTTCAGTTCGGTTTCTCCGGTGAAAGCGTCGACGTCGAAGAACAACGCGGCGCAGGTCGAAGCGAAATCGTCAAAGAACGGCTGAAATCTTATCCGACGCTCGTCGCGTTCAAATATCCGCGCGTCGGTTGCGACAACGCAGACTCCGCTATTGGAATTGTAACGCTTCCCGAACTTGGTTCCGAATCGATTGACGTCGCCGAAAATACGAAGTTTGTCGATTTCAACGACTCGGAGGAATTCTATCTGCCCGGCATGGATTGGCGCGACGACGGGGGCGGACTTATCGTTCAAAAGACTCCGCGTTCGCAACGCGAATGCCTGACTTACTCGATCGATCCCGAGACGGCGATTCCCGCGCTTCTTTTTGGCGAAACCGATCCGGACGGAGCTTGGCAAACCGTCTATCCGATCTATCCTCTCGGCGACGGCGATCGTTTCCTCCGCGTTTCCGAACGCGACGGGTGGCGGCGCTACTATCTGACTTCGTTTTCCAACCTTGAACAACAGACTCCGATCACGCTTGAAAACGCCGACGTTATATCGTTTGTTTCCTTCGATTACGACGCGGACGGGGGGGTCGTAGGTTTGTACTACTACGCGTCGCCGGAAGACGCGACGCGACGACGACTCTACCGCGCGACGCTTTCGGGCGAAAACGCGCGCGTCGAACTTGACGAATCGACTATGCCCGACGATGTGAAACTTGACGTCGAATTCGGCTTCGAGAGCTGGTCGATTTCCGCAGATTCGAATTGGGCGATTCTTCGTCGTTCCGCTTTTGGCGTCCCGAGTTGCGTCGATCTTGTTCAACTTGACGGGAATGCCGCGCGCGTCGTTAAGCGTTTGGAAGCCAATCTGGAGTTGCGCGAAAAAATCGCCAAAGAAGGTTTTGGAAAGAGCGAATTTTTCAAGGTAGAAATTGATTCTCGCTTCGACTTCGACGACGAAAGCGACGAGTCCGGCAAAAAAATTTCGTTGGACGGCTGGATCATGTTTCCTAGAGACTGGAATCCCGACGATCCGAAAAAATACCCGATTCTCGTTTACGTGTACGGAGAACCCGCAAGTCAGACGGTCGTCGACTCGTGGGGCGGTTCGACTTGGCTTTACCATCGCGCGATCGCCGATCGCGGTTGCGTCGTTCTGAGCGTCGACGGAAGAGGAACGCCCGCGCCTAAGGGACGCGCATGGCGTAAATGCGTTTATCGAAAGTTTGGCGCGGTCGGAAGAAGCGACCAGGCGGCGGCATTGCGGCAAATTCTCGCGACGTCTCCGTACGCAGTGAAATTAGACGCGAATCGCGCGGGCGTTTGGGGCTGGAGCGGCGGCGGAACGTCGACGCTTAATCTTCTCTTCAATTATCCCGGTTTGTATTCCTGCGGAATTTCCGTCGCGCCCGTTCCGGACTACCGCAATTATGACACGATCTACCAGGAACGCTATTCCGGTTTGATTACGGAAAATCCGGAAAGCTACGAGTTGGGTTCGCCGATTGAATACGCTGACAAATTGCGGGGTAAATTGCTTCTGATTCACGGATCCGGCGACGACAACTGTCATTTTCAGACGACGGAGCTCCTGATCGACAAGTTAATCGCGTCGGGTAAAGATTTTGAGACGTTCGTTTACCCGTTCCGTTCTCACGGAATCTTTGAAGGTCGAGGAACGACTCTTCATTTGCGAAAGAAAACAATGGATTTCTGGGAGCGCAATTTACTAGCTCCCGTCGATTACAACGAATAGTATTAACACGTTCGCGCGGAATATTCGTTTCAAGGGATTTGTTTTTTCGCGCGAGTTTCTCGTTTTTACATGAAGGAGTTAATTATGCGAAAAGAAAAAACGGCGCGTTGGCGAAGCCTTCTTCCAACGGTTCTCGCTTGCGCGGTTCTCGGCGCGTTGGGCGCCTCGTCCTTTGCGCAGGAGAACGCGACGCCCATTCCGAGCGCCAACGAGGGCGACGCTTATCCCATAAGTGTAAACGGTTTTCACGTCATCGATTTCCGAACGGAAAACCTGGTCGCTCCCGAAGGAGTTGACGCGCCGAATCCGAGATTCAGCTGGAAGTTGTTCTCGCAGGATATCGGCGAAGCGCAAAGCGCTTATCGGATCACCGTCGCCAAAGCGTTTGAGCCCGACAAGACCGTTTGGGATTCCGGCAAGGTCGAATCGGATCGTCAGCTTTACGTTCAATACGAAGGCGAAGCGCTCGAGCCCGCGACCGAATATATGGTTGAATTGAACGTTTGGAACAAAGACGGTTCTCGTAAATCTCAAATTTACGCGCCGTTCTCCACAGGGCTTTTCCCGACCGAAGCCGACCCGAATCCCTGGAAAGGCAAGTGGATCGGGCTCAATTCCAAAGAAGAGACGCCCGAGCCCGCAAACATCGCCGAAGGATCATGGATCGCTTATTCGCCGGAACGCAGTCTTCCCATCGGACCGTCGGTCTACCGCAAGACGTTTGAAATCGACGATCTTGAATCGGTTAAGAACGCGGTCGCGAACTTTTCCGTCGACAATCGCGGCGTCGTGTACCTGAACGGCGTCGATATCGGCGGTTCCGACGAGTATCGGCGCGCCGCCACGCGCGTTTTGACGCCCAATCTTAAAGAAGGAAAGAACGTGATCGCCGTTCGCGCCGACAACGTCGGCGGAGATCCGAACCCCGGTGGTATCGTCGGCGCGTTCTACGTCCAAAAGAAAGACGGGAGCAAAGTTGAGTACATAACCGACGGAACTTGGAAAGGAATCGAGGGATTCGACGATTCTTACGTCGCGCTTGATTTCGACGATTCCAGTTGGGCGGACTGCTCGATTCTTTGCAAATGCGGCGACCAGCCATGGGGCGAAATTGTCGCGGCGCCCGTTGAAAAAGCGTCTCCGGCGCGTTACCTCTCGAACGTTTACTGGATGAAAAAAGACGTCGACGTAAAACGCGCTGTCGTCTTCATTTCCGGACTCGGTTACAACGAATGCTATCTTAACGGCGAAAAACTCGGCGATCAGGTCTGCGGACCTATGTACACCGACTATGACAAGAGCGTTCCGTACAATACCTACGACGCCACGGATATCCTTCAGGGGACTAAAGCCGCCGGATTCAACGACGTGGAAATCGGCGTCGTCCTTGGCAACGGGCGTTATTACGCGTTGCGTATTGACAAATGCGTCCACTACGGCGATCCTTGCCTGCTGTTCCAAATGCAAGTCGAATACGCCGACGGCTCGAAAGACGTTTTCGTCAGCGACGAATCCTGGAAAGGAACGGACGCGGGTCCCATTTCTGAAAACAACGACTACGACGGCGAAGTCGTCGACGGGCGCAAGGCAAAGTTGATCGAGCCGGATTCCGACGAATGTTTTTTCAAAGAAGGTTCCGCGCCGCGTTATCTTGAAACGCGTTTTGGCAAAGCGTTTGTCGTTGAAACGCCTTACGACGTCGATCTTGTCGAAGGACCAAAAGGAAAAATGATCTCGCAAATGATTCCGCCGATGCGCGAAAACTACGAGATCAAGGCGGTTTCGATTCAGGAAAAGGAGCCCGGTCGCTGGATTATCGACTTTGGTCAAAACTACGTCGGCGTTCCTCGCATAAAGGTCAAGGGCGAGGCGGGAACGAAAGTTCAAATCCGCTTTGCGGAATCTCTGATTCCCGACGGACCCAACGTCGGCGAATTGTACGTTGACAACCTTCGAACCGCCAAAGCGCGCGATATTTACACACTCTACGGCGATCCCGACGGCGAGATCTTTGAGCCGCGCTTCACGCAGCACGGAGGTCGCTACGCCGAACTAACCGGATATCCCGGAACGCCGACGCTCGATTCCGTCGTCGGCTACACCGTTACGACCGACGTCGTTCAGACCGGATTCTTCGAGACTTCGAACAAAACGATCTCTCAAATCTTCCGGAATATCGTATGGGGAACGCGCGGCAACTATCTGAGCATGCCGACCGATTGTCCGCAACGCGACGAGCGCATGGGCTGGCAGGGCGACCGCGCCACCGGCTCCAAAGGCGAAATGTACATCTTCAACAATGTCGCTCTTTACAACAAGTGGATGCGCGACGTTGAAGAATCGCAGCGCGAAGACGGAAACGTTTCCGACGTCGCGCCCGCTTACTGGCGACTCTATTCGCCGAACGTCACTTGGCCGACCGCGCAAATCATCATTCCGCAAAGTCTCGCGACGATTTACGGCGATTATTCGGCGATTGCCGAACACTTCGATTCGCGCGACCGCTGGCTTAACTTCATGTTGTCGTTGCGCGACGACGACGGAACGATTTCTAGGGACAATTACGGCGACTGGTGCTGTCCTCCGGAACGTCCGGAACTCATTCATTCGCAAGACCCGTTGCGTCAGACGAATCGAACCCTGTTGTCGACCTCGTACATGATAAACGACTTGCGCATCTCCGCCGACTTCGCCGACTACCTCGGCAAAACGGACAAGGCGAAGGAATATCGCGAGACCGCCGATTCGATGCAAGAAATCTTCAACAAGCGGTTCTTCGACGCGGAAAAAGGTCAATACGACAACGGCTCGCAAACGTCGTTCGTGCTTCCTCTTGCGTTTGGGCTCGTTCCTGAAAACGAACGCGCCAGAGTCTTTGGCAACCTGGTCGATGGAATCGAAAACAAGACGAATATGCATCTGGGAGTCGGCCTTATTGGCGCGCAATTTATCAATCGTCTGCTGAGCGACGAAGGTCGAATCGATATTCCCTACGCTTTCGCGACGCATACCGATTTCCCAAGCTGGGGCTATATGATTACCAAAGGCGCCACGACCATTTGGGAACTCTGGAACGGCGACACCGCCGATCCGGCGATGAATAGCGGCAATCACGTCATGCTCGTCGGCGACTTGGCGATCTGGTTCTTCGAATACCTTGCCGGCATTAAGGCCGATCCGGAAAATCCGGGGTTCAAACATATCGTCATGCGTCCGAATGTAGTCGGCGATTTGACTTACGTCAACGCCAGTTACAATTCCGCGCGCGGCATGGTCAGGAGCTCCTGGAAATTGGACAAAGAGTCGGGCAAATTCGTCTGGAATATAACGATTCCCGCCAACGCGACGGCGACCGTTTCTATTCCGACGCCAAATCCCGAATCGCTCGAAGTGTCGACGTCGCGACTTTTCCTAGTTCCTCCCGAGCCCGGCGAGATTCGGTTCGCCAAATACGATACGAAGACCGAGCCGTTTGACGTTCAAAAACTTGAAAAGAAGAGCGTCAACGGTCGCGTCGAATTTGAGTTGGGATGCGGCAATTACGAGATTACCGCCGATTGGAAGTAGTCGAACCGCGCGTCTAAACGCCGGTCGACGTCGGAAACCTAAAAAGAGGGCGTTCCTCCTCGAAAGGGAAGGGACGCTCTCTTTGTTTGGATAACGCCGCATCTTTGAAAAAATTTCGCGCTTAATCCCGGCGTGAAGCGCGGCTTCCGACGAAGTCAGCGCCCCAAATTCCCTCGTCCTTTCAAAATATCCATGGACTCAATCCCGCCGCAAGCGCGCGAGGAAATAATCTAAAAAGCGCCGTCAAAATTTAACGCGAAACTGCGAAAACTACAATCTTCTTCCGTCTTCAACAGAACGCCGCTTTTCCTTAAATTTGCGGATACAAAAAAAAACGCGAAAAAAAACTCTGAGAATACGTCGATTATTGCGAAAAAGCATGCGTTTTCGTAGTATTTTCGTTTTTGGCGCGGGGGCTTTTTTGTATTATTGGAATTACGACGCCGTTTTCGCGCGATTCGTTGCGACTAGAGAACTTGTTTTAATTATGAAGACGCGTCGGAAACAGGGAAGCTTTTCGAAAGAAATTAAAGAGTTAAAAGAGTGGAATTTCGCATCGTTGCGCGACTTATCGGTTAATTCCGCGTTTAAGAGGGAACGAAAACCGAAAGAATGCTCCGCAGATCGACGCGGCGTCTCGGTTGCCTTTGACGTCAGATCCCGTTAATTATTTTGAGCGGCGGAACAGTCTCGCGACGCTAAGCGCCGACATAATCCAAACGGCTTTCAGCGCTTCTTTCCGATTAATTTTTGAAACGCCGCGCCGACGATCAATAAAGACGATCGGTATTTCCGCAAATCGCGCGTCGACGAGCTTTAAGCGGTAAAGCGTTTCTTCAAAAAACGAATATCCCTGGGAAACGAATTGGTTGAAGTCCAGCTTCCTCAACGTTTCTACGCGGTAACAACGAAACGCGCCGCTGTTGTCGCGCGTCTTTAAACCGAGCGTCAGCCGCGCGAAACAGTTGACGCACCGACTCATGATTTTTCGCTTGATTGGCCAGTCGGGAACGTCGCCTCCGGAAATGTAACGCGATCCAATTACGACGTCGACGGGCGCTTCCGTCGAGTCAAATCGCTCAAGGAGTCTGGGAACGTCTTCGACGGGATGACTGAAATCGGCGTCCATATTGACGACGCAACGATAGTCGTTTTCGATCGCGTATTTCAACGCGCGGATTACAGCGGAACCCAGTCCGCGCTTGTTCGTCCGAATAATCGCCTTGATTTTTGGATCGCGTTCGCTTGCCTCGAGCGCCCATTTTCCCGTGCCGTCTGGAGAATTGTCGTCCACGACGAGAATATCGGCGTTTGGAACGACCGCCCCGAGGCGTTCGATCATTAAAGGCAAGTTGTCGATTTCATCGTAAGTCGCAAGAGCGATAAGGACGTCGTTTTGGGGCATGGTCGGTTTCTGAGCGAGTTATTTTTCGGCGTTCTTCGCGTTTTCGGGCGGTTTGACGCCGCGCGCTTTCTCATAAATTTCTTTCATAAAAGCCAGATATTCCTGATCGAGCTCTTCAAACGACTTACCCGTAAGGCGTTCGAGCGTGTCGCGCGCGTCCGTTCCCTGGTAAATCGCGTAGAGATAACGAACGAAAGCGTTGCAATATTTTCCTTCGTCGTAAAACATTAAAAAGAAGGCTGTTCCCGCCGCCTGCGAATACAACAAGTTTAAATCCTCGCGCGCCTGAAACTCTTTGCGCGACATACCCGCGAACTCGCGAAGAGGAATAT
>CAMZEO010000137.1 GCA_947305735.1 uncultured Planctomycetales bacterium
GACGTCATGAAACCCGACGATATGGTTGTTCTCGATCTTGCGACCGGTTCCGTTGTCCAGGGAGTTCTCCGCCCTTCGACCGATGCTCCGACGCACCTTGTTTTTTACAGGGCGTTCGCCGGTATTGGCGGGGTTGTTCACACGCATTCTTCACATGCCGTCGCATGGGCGCAAGCCCAACGCGATATTCCAATCGTCGGAACGACCTGCGCCGACTATTTCTATCAATCGATTCCTTGCGCCCGCGCTTTGACTCGTGAAGAAATTGCCGAAAACTATGAGCGGGCGACGGGAAACGCCATCGTCGAGGCATTTCGCGAACGATGTATTAATCCAGACTCCACGCCCGGAGCTTTGGCGCGCAACCATGGTCCGTTTACGTGGGGAAAATCGCCCGCCGACGCCGTTTACAACGCCGTCGTTCTCGAAGAGGCGTCTAAGACTGCGCTACTGACGGCAATATTGAATCCCGCGCTTCCCGTTGACGACGCTTTGGTTGAGAAACATTACTCGCGCAAGCATGGGCCGGAAGCCTATTACGGTCAGAAGTAATCAATCTACAGCTTTATCAGAGATTTAGAGTAAACACATATGAAAAAAAACGAATATGAGATTTGGTTTTTGACCGGGGCCCAAACTTTGTACGGCGACGAGGCTCTTCGACAAGTTGACGCGCACAGTCAAGCGCTCGTCGACGGCTTTAACGCGCGCGGCAAGTTGCCTTGTAAAGTTGTCTGTCTTGGCGCCGTTAAGTCGACGGACGAAATTGTCTCAAGGTTTCGCGAGGCAAACGCCTCCCCGAAATGCGTTGGAATCGTCGTTTGGATGCACACTTTTTCGCCGTCGAAGATGTGGATTAAGGGTCTGCAACTTTTACAAAAACCTATTTTACATCTTCATACGCAATTCAATAAAGAAATACCATGGAACGAAATTGACATGGATTTCATGAACTTGAATCAGAGCGCTCATGGCGATCGGGAATTCGGTCATATTATGACGAGGCTGAATAAGCCGCGAAAAGTTGTCGTCGGTTATTGGGAAGACGAGGACGTCCAAGAGCGCGTCGCGTCTTGGGCGCGAGTTTGTTCCGCATGGAATGCGTTAAACAACTTGCGCGTTATTAGATTTGGCGATCAGATGAACAACGTCGCCGTTACGGACGGCGATAAAGTCGACGCGGAAATGAAATTTGGTTTTCGCGTCGAATATTGTCCGGTCGGCGAGTTGGTTTCGGCGGTTGAAAAAGTAGCTCCCGCCGACGTTGACGCGCTTGTTAGGGGGTACGAGTCCCTTTACGATTTTGCCGAAGATTGCAAAACTACCGGCAAACAGCGGCGGCAGGTTTGGGAGGCTGCTCGTATTGAACTTGGTTTGCGGCGTGTTTTGGAAGATTGGGACGCGCAAGCCTTTACGACAAATTTTGACGATTTGTACGGATTGAATCAACTTCCCGGTTTGGCGGCTCAACGTCTTATGGCTGACGGGTACGGTTTTGGCGCGGAAGGAGACTGGAAAACGGCCGCTCTACTTCGCGCAATGAAGGTTGCCGCCGACGGATTGCCGGGAGGAACGTCTTTCCTCGAAGACTATGTTTATCATTTCAGAGGAAAGGGCGCGATTCTTCAGGCTCATATGCTTGAGGTCTGTCCTTCTATTGCCGGTTCAAAACCGCGAATGGAAGTTCATCCGTTGGGAATTGGCGGAAAAGCCGATCCCGCGCGTTTGGTTTTTACCGCGAACGAATGTTCCGGCGTGGCGGTTACTATTGTCGATCTTGGATATCGGTTCCGCATGATTGTCAATGAAGTTGATTGCGTCGCCCCAGAAGCCGATCTTCCTA
Organism: uncultured Planctomycetales bacterium; assembly: GCA_947305735.1. Lineage (GTDB taxonomy): Bacteria > Planctomycetota > Planctomycetia > Pirellulales > Thermoguttaceae > RUG369. Next base: position 1,844 of record CAMZEO010000137.1, read on the forward strand.
ACCTGCCGGTGGCTCGCGCCTTTTGGACTCCGCAGCCTGATCTTAAAACATCGGCTTGCGCCTGGATTCTTGCCGGCGGGGCGCACCACACTTCTTTTTCTTCCGCTTTGAATCGCGAACACTTGGAAGATTTTGCGGAAATTGCTCAAATTGAAGCTGTTTTTATCGATTCAAAAACGTCGATTTCCGACTTTCGCCGCGAGTTGCGTTGGAACGACGCGTTTTATCGGCAATCATCTTGGTGTTAATCCTATATGACGCCTAGAACCCAACGCCGCATATCGCCGCGCTTTTCCGCAATACTTGGTGTTAATCCTATATGACGCCTAGAACCCAACCTCTTAAAGTCGCTCTTCTTATTGAGACGTCGCGCAGTTATGGACGCGGCGTTCTTCAAGGCGTGGCGCGTTATTCGCGTTTGCACGGTCCTTGGCGTTTTCTTTTAACGCCCGGCGACTTCGAGCAGGTTTTGCCTAAAATGCGCGATTGGAAGGGAGACGGCGTTATCGCGAGAACCCTGAATGAAAAGTCTGCGAGAGCAATTTTGGAAATGGGTTTGCCGACCGTATTGCTTGATTATTCCGTTGACAAACTTGCTCTTCCAAAGGAAAAAATACGTTATTGCGCCGATTTAACGAGCGATTCAGTCGGAGCCGCAAGATTGGCCGCGAAGTGTCTTCTTGACAGGAATTTAACGCGATTTGCATACGTAGGGTATCCGTTCCAAACGTGGTCGATTAAGAGAGAACAAGCTTTTGTCGACGCGATTTCAGGAGCAGGTATGGAAACGCAAGTTTACCGCGCGCCTCTCCATGCGGGACGTCCTATACGATGGGAAAAAGAGGAGGCTTTTTTAAGCGCGTGGCTTAAAGCCCTCCCAAAACCTATTGGAATCATGGCTTGTAACGACCAGCGAGGTCGAGAAATCCTCGACGCTTGCGAATTCGCGGGGATCTCGGTTCCGGAGCAAATTGCGGTTGTTGGAGTCGACGCCGACGAAGTGCTTTGCGAATTAAGCGTTCCGTCGTTGACAAGCGTGGCTCTTAATGCGGAAAAAGGCGGATATGTCGCCGCAAGCGTGTTGGCGGAAATGATGAACGGTTTGGAACCGTCGAACAGACACATTTTAGTCGAACCGCTTGGCGTGGTGGAACGTCGCTCGTCGAATATTGTCTTAGTAGACGACGATGACGTCGCTCAGGCTCTCCAAATGATTCACGCCGATCGCCTTGAAACGGTGTCCGTTGATCGAATAGCTCGCGACGTCGCCGTTTCAAGACGCGCTCTTGAGATAAAGTTTCGTAAATATCTGGGACGAACCATTTTGGACGAAATTAAAAACGTTCGTATGGAACGGGCGAAACAGATGTTGCGCGAATCCGACGCGTCAATTGAACGCGTGTCCTCGACCGTAGGATTTAGCGCCACAAGTTATTTTATTCAAACGTTTCGCAAAGAAGTCGGCGTTACCCCCGCGCGATATCGTCGCGAAGTTCGCGGAGAATAATCGCGCGCTTCTTTCAGATTTTTCCGCTCCAATATGCGGCAATTACGACCGATAAGAACACCGTATAGCCCGAACATTGACGCGATTCGGGCTAACCTTGTCTTGTTCTATCCTTCTAGAAAGGCGGCTCGAACGGCGCGTCTTCTTTTTTAACCTTCTTTTTCGTCGTTTTTTTGACAGACGCTTTCTTAGCGGACGTCGATTTTGAAGAAGTTGTTTTTTTAGCGGGCGTTTTTTTAATTGCGACTTTTTTGCTCGACTTTTTCGTGGAACGTTTTGTTCGCGTCGACGACCCCTTGGCGGCGCGGTTCGCGAGAAGCTCTAACGCGCGTTCAAACGTGAGTTCGTCTTGCATTAAGTCTTTGGGCAACGACGCGTTTGTTTCTCCGTCTGTCACATATGGACCAAAACGACCCGAGAGTAGTTTGACAGTTTGTCCCGTGACCGGCGAGACGTCGAACGCGACTAACGGTTCGGATTTTTTAACGGATGATTTTGCGCCGTATTTGGGTTTTGACAAAAGATCGAGAGCTTGTTCCAAAGTGATTTCCAACGGCGAGAGATCGGACGAAAGAGAACGCGTTTCCGCGCCGCGTTTTACGTATGGGCCGAAACGTCCATTCGAAACGACGACAGGTTCGTTGTCGTATTCGGGATCAACGCCTAAAGTTTTAGGCAAGTTCAATAGTGCGACGGCAACTTCCAAACTGACGTCGCCGCTTTGCATATTGCGTAATAGAGATGCGTTCTGCTTCTCTTTATCGTCGTTTTCGCCTCGTTGAACATACCAACCAAAACGCCCGTGCTTTAAAAAGATCGGTTTACCCGTATTGGGACAATAACCGATCGGAGCTTCCGGTTGCTTCGATGTATTAAGAAGCGCCAACGCCGCGTCTAACGTTAATTCGTCGGGAGGAGTTTCGTCGTTGACCGAAGTTTGCGTCTCGCCTTGTTCAAGAAACGGACCATATCTTCCGACTCGCAAATAGACGGGTTCGCCGTTGGTTCCGTCTTCGTTTTTAGGAACGCCTATGAGGAAACGACTAACTTCTCTCGCGTCGATTTCGTCAATCTTATTTTGAATTAGCGTTTTTAATCCCGGGGCAAACGAATCGGGGAAGGGAAATACAACGTTGCGCTGAGAATGATTCTCTACCTCGGATCCAAAGTAGAAAGCGCGGAGATAATCGAAACGATTGCGTTCTCCGCGACTAATCTCGTCGAGTTCATTTTCCATATCTGCCGTGAAGCCGTAGTCGACGAGCACGGGAAAGTGCGTTTCCAAAAGTTTACAAACGGCAAAAGCCGTCCAAGTCGGGACTAACGCGTTTCCTTTTTTGAATACGTAACGTCGATTTAAAATTACTTCAATAATCGAAGCGTAGGTGCTCGGTCTCCCGATTCCTTTGTCTTCAAGCGTTTTCGTTAAGGATGCTTCCGAATACCGTTGAGGAGGCGTTGTCGCGTGTTCCTGAGGTTTCAGAAACATACATTGCAAAGTTTCGCCCTTTTCGACGTCGGGTAGAATTGTTTCCTGATCGGCAAGTTCCGCGTTTGGATCGTCTTTCCCTTCGACGTAAGCGCGCAAATAACCAGGAAACGCTATTACCTTACCGCTTACGTGAAATTTTGCGTCGTCCAAGGACACGACGATTGTCTTACGTTTGCCTACGGCGTCTTTCATTTGGCTGGCAATAGTTCGTTTCCAGACGAGATCGTAAAGCTTAAATTCGTCGGAGGAAAGCGCGCTTTTCAATTCGTCCGGCAACGGAAACACGCTTCCCGCGGGACGAATCGCTTCGTGCGCCTCCTGGGCGTTTTTAACTTTTGTTTGGTAGTAGCGGGGTTTTTCAGGTAGAAAAGCGTCTCCATAGTGCGCTTGAACAAGTCGACGCGCCGCGTTAATCGCCTCTTGCGAGAGGTTGGTCGAGTCGGTGCGCATATAAGTGATGTATCCGTTTTCATACAAGCTTTGCGCGACGCTCATTGTCCGTTTGGCGGTAAAACCGAGTTTTCTGTTGGCTTCCTGTTGAAGCGCGCTTGTCGTAAACGGAGGATATGGTCGCGTCGAGTATGGTTTTTCTTCGACGGATTCGACAACCGCTTGTCCTACTTGAAGAAGACGACGGATGAGGTCGTTTGCCGAGCTTTCGTCCAAAAGGACGAATTTTTCCGGCTTTGACAGGAGACCAGTCGATGGATCAAAATCTTTGCCGGAGGGGATAATTTTTCCGCCGAGGGAAGTTAGCGTCGCTTGAAACGATCGCGTTGAATCGACGGAAAACGAGCCGAGAACATCCCAATAGACCGCGTGCTTGAACGAGATCCTTTCGCGTTCGCGTTCGACAATCAGCCGAACGGCGACGCTTTGCACTCTTCCCGCAGAAAGATTATTTCGTATCTTATACCAGAGAAGCGGCGAAGCTTCGTATCCGTAGAGTCGGTCGATAATGCGACGCGTCTCTTGCGCGCCCACAAGGTTCTCATCCACGTCGCGCGGATGGTCAAGCGCTTCAAGAATTGCAGATTTGGTAATCTCATGAAAAACGAGTCGACGTACCGGAACTCGGGGGTGAAGCGTCTCCAGCAGATGCCAACTAATGGCTTCCCCTTCGCGGTCTTCGTCCGTTGCCAGATACAACGCCGAAGCGGTTTTCAAGAGATCTTTAAGCTTTTTAATCTGTTTGGTTTTTTCGTCGGGAACCACATAAATTGGCTCAAAATTTGAATCGACGTTGACTCCCAACCGCGCCCAAGGCTCCTTTTTAAATTTGTCTGGAATTTCGCGCGCTCCCTTGGGGAGATCTCGAATATGACCTACGCTCGCCTCGACGACATAGTCTGAACCAAGATATTTTCCAATCGTTTTCGCCTTGGTTGGCGACTCGACTATTACCAGAGCGGGAGCGATTGCGGTCGTTTTCTGCTTAGTCATTGATAAGGTTACCGTGGGTGTTGCGTCTATGGAGGGATCTGGCGCCATCGTCCAGCCCTGCGGAGAACGCCTAAATGACGACGTTTGAGGCTGTCCTCTTAAAAAAGTCGGCGCCGAGTCGTCAGCGCCATCCCTTTTCATCTTGATAACCCTGCTCAATCATTTTGTCAAGGGTGAAAATTTCTTTTATGCCAAAAATGAAGTGGAACGAGCAGCTTTTTGTTTTCAAAAAGTCGCTTGACGGGGCACACGGACGTTCGACGTTTTGAAACGCGACGGTCTTTCAAATTTGTTGTTTTCAGGGATGTGTCAACCCGCGAGACTTGGACTAATGGGGATGAGAATTAACCTTTCATAAGTTTTTTTTGATCGGACTTATCCGTATAGAAGAATAGTTGAAACGCGTAGATTGACGGAATTAGCAATATGTTTTTCTACTAGTCTCGCATAGTTATTCGCTTTCGGAATCTCGCTGTTTTTACATTTAGACGCCAATTTTCGTCGCGCGTTAAAATCTCCAATGTTTCCTCCAAACTTGTTGAACGACGTCGACCCGCGACAGACCTTCCGATTTTACTAAGTCCAATTGACTTTCAGGTTCATTATAATATAATCAGAGCCGCGTCTTTGACGGATTCTTTCAAGACGGACGACGTTTTAAGGACAAACTGCAAAATGAAGAGCGATGGTAGTTGGATTGAAGAGGCGGCGCGCGCTCGCGCGACGGTTGTTCCTTCCTTGCTGGCGTCTGATTTTGCGAATCTTGAACGCGAGCTTCGTAAATTAGAAGACGGCGGCGTAAAAATAGCGCATATCGACGTGATGGACGGACGTCTTGTGCCCAACATAAGCATGGGGGTTCCCGTTGTTTCGTCAATACGAAAGGTTACGACGTTAAAGCTTGACGTTCATCTTATGATCGTCGAACCTGAGCGATACGTTGAAGCGTTTCGGGACGCGGGGGCCGATTCCATATCGATTCATATCGAGGCGTCGCCCGATCCTGTCGAGACGCTGAATCGGATACGCGAACTTGGCGCCGTTCCGGGTTTGGCGTTGGATTACGGCGCGCCGATTGAAAAGATTCTCCCCTATGCCAAAGAGGCCGATATTTTATTGGCGATGAGCGTTCCCGCCGGTTTTGGCGGTCAGAAGTTTCGCCAAGACGCGCTTGAATCAGTACGAGCGTTGCGCGCGGCGGCGCGTCCCGACGCTCTCGTCGAAATCGACGGAGGGATTGACGCGGACACTATAGGTTTGGCCGCTAAAGCGGGGGCGAATTTGTTTGTGGCGGGAACGAGCGTCTTTCGCGCGGCGGATTATGGCGCTCAAGTTTCTCTCTTGAAAAAGATCGCGTTAGACGCCGTTTCCAAGCGGCGCGTCATTTAAATAGCGAATGAATCGACCTTTGGTCGCGCTAATGGATAATGTACCATGAATTGGCAGAATTCGTCGGAAGGGAACCGTAAACGAGGCGTTCCCGAAGGTCTGTGGGTGCGGTGTCCCGGTTGCCAGGCCACTATTTTTCGAAAAGAGGCGCAACGTCTTCTCGGGACTTGTCCCGAATGCGGCTATCACTGGGCGATTACGGCTCAGGAACGCATTGCTCAGATGTTGGACGAAGGAACGTTTGAAGAGTGGGACTCCGAACTTGTCGCGGCGGATCCGCTCAACTTTTGCGATCGAAAGCCTTACAAAGAACGGCTCAAAAACGATCGTTCAACGACTGGTCTTAAGGACGCCGCCGTTACGGGTTGCGGACGTATTCGCGCTCGTAAGGTCGCGTTTGGCGTTACAGACTCCCGATTTATTATGGGGAGTATGGGGTCGGTTGTCGGCGAGAAGTTAACGCGCGCCGTGGAGCGCGCTCAAGAGCAAAAACTTCCCCTTATTATCGTTTCCGGCTCCGGGGGAGGGGCTCGTATGCACGAGGGAATTCTTTCTTTGATGCAGATGGCGAAGACGTCCGCGGCTTTAGCGCGATTTCACGAGGCGGGCGGGCTTTTTATCTCCGTCTTAACGAACCCGACAATGGGCGGAGTCGCGGCTAGTTTTGCGTCGCTTGGCGACGTCGTTTTTGCCGAGCCAAAGGCGCTTGTTGGATTTGCTGGTCCGCGCACCATTATGGCGACCATCAAAATAGAACTTCCACAAGGTTTTCAGACGAGCGAATTTCTCCTTGAACACGGATTTATCGATCGAATTGTTAAACGTCAGCATTTGAAAAGCGAGATCGCGCGCGCCATTGATTATTGCGCGAAATAACGCGTTGTGAGGACGTCGGATTGGGCGCTAAAAAAAATAAGGGCGGTTCGAAGAAGATTCGCGTTTCTTTTAAGAATAATCGCAACGAACGTACTCGCGAAGTCAATTGGACGAGACGGTATGAGGAAAGTTGTTCGGTCTATCAGGACGAAGACGCCTGGATTAAAGAGAACGACTCCAACGAAGACGAAAAACGATCCTCCGCCGACAACATCGCCTTTCGAAAACGTCGCTCGCCACTAATTCCGCGTCGCAACGGAACGGGTTTTTTAGACGTTGGAGACGCCGCGTCGGCGGAAAGAATCTTTGCCAAGGGAGACGTCGCGCGCAAACGCACCGTGGTCGGCACGTATGTTGGCGAAGAGAATCTTTCCGGCGAGACAGGCGATTTTGTTGTTTTACCCGACGTCGATCTTAATGTGTGTCAAAAAGGGCGCGTTTTGAGCGTTCATGGATTAATCTGTTATGTTGAAGACGAGCAGGGACGGTTGTTTACATGCGCGACTCGTCGCGTTCTTAAGACTCTTTCCACGAATCAACGACAAATAGTCGTCGCCGGCGATCGGGTTTATTTCCGCGACGCTCGTCTTCCCGACGGTCGATGCGAGGGGATTATTGAACGCGTTGAACCGCGTTACGGAACGTTGAGTAGAACGAGTTGGAAACGCAAACATATCGTGGTCGCGAACGTCGAACAGGCCTTAATTATAACGAGCGCCGCCGAACCAAGGCTTAAACCCAATCTTATCGACCGTCTCCTCGTAACGTGCGAACGTTCTGGTATTGAACCTGTCGTTTGCGTCAATAAAATTGATCTTGTCGATCCAGCGGCGCTTCAACCCTTCGTTGGAGTTTATGCGAAGATGGGATTCAAAACCGTTCTTTTTAGCGCAAAGACGGGGTTTAATTTGGATCGTTTGCGACGTCTGCTTGTCGGACGCGAAAGCGTCGTAGTGGGGCAGAGCGGCGTTGGAAAATCTTCGGCTCTTAACGCTATCGATCCGACGTTAAATCTGCGCGTTGGCGAAATAAGCCGCGAGAATCATAAAGGCAAACATACGACGACGACCGCCAGATTGCTTAAATTGTCTTTTGGGGGCTATGTCGTCGACACGCCGGGGATTCGTCAGTTTATGTTATGGGACGTCGAGCCCGAGGAAGTCGTCGGTTTTTATCGCGATCTCCGACCTTATGAAAACCTGTGTAGATTCCCAGATTGCATTCATATCAACGAAGCCTGTTGCGCGGTTAAAGACGCCGTTGCCGACGGTCGGCTTGACGCTCGACGATATGAAAGTTATTTGGCTCTTCGTTCCGGAGAAATGGAAAAAATGGAGAAACTTGAGTGACCTCTTTGAAAAGAAAATTATCCCGCCGCTCTTTTTTAGGCGTCGTTACTTGTGGCGCCGCTTCGCTCGGAACTTTGACGCGCGACGCTGTGGCCGAGACAGTCCCGAAGGGCGTTTTTCTTGATCTTTCTTCGGCGCGTTTTTGTCTAAATTTAGGGACGATTCGTAATTACAACCTTCCCCTGATCGAAGAGCTCAAAATTGCTCGCGACGCGGGATATCGTTCCGTAGAAGTCTGGTTTGACCGTTTAACCGAATATGCAAGAGAAGACGACAATTTATTCGCCCCGACTAAACTTGCCGAATTAAAGCGATTTCTTGACGGCGAAGGACTTTGCGTGGAAGGCGGTATTGGGTTTGCGACGTGGATAATGAACGAGCCCGAGAAACGCGCCGCAGGTTTGGAAGAAGTGAAACGTCAAGCCGAAGCGTTGGCGATCATTGGCGCCCGTTGTCTTGCCGCGCCTGCAGCCGGTCCCTGGAATGAAAAGATTGAAGGCGTTTCCGTGATCGCCGAACGCTTTGCCTCTGTTTTGGAAATCTGTTCGTCTTTTGGCGTTCGCGCAATGTTGGAATTATGGGGCGCGTCGCCTACGCTGAGTCGTTTGTCAGACTGTCTTGCGATTTGCGCGGAAACGAATCGCGACGACGCGGCGCTGCTCTTAGACGCGTATCACTTGTATCGAGGCGGTAATTCCTTCGCGGGGTTGAATCTTGTGTCAGGTTCCGCTATGCCGATTTTTCATATGAACGATTATCCGGCGACTCCTGAACGCGAAAAATTGAACGACAGCGATCGCGTTTTTCCTGGAGACGGAATCGCGCCTTTACGATCGATTTTGTCGGCTTTAGGAAAAAACGATTTTAAGGGAGCTCTTTCTCTTGAACTTTTTAATCCGACATACGCAAAACAAATGTCGGCTCTTGACCAGGCGAAGACTGGACTTGCAAAGATGCGCGCCCTTTTTGATTAAGTTTCGATGGAATCGTCTCTTTGGATAATCGACGGCGTTTGCCAGCGACGAGCGACGCCGTTTTTATCGCTCGGTTTACCGCTTTCGGACTTCTTCCGTTTTCACCGTTTGGTAGATTAAACCGCCCGTCGTTTCATAGAGCGCCCCGACGGTTTCGGCGTCGATCTTGACGATTGAAGAGTATCCGTAACAATCGGGACGATAAAGCGTTAGCTCTCGAGACCACGTCTTTCCCTCGTCTTCGCTTAGCTTTAACGTCATATTGTTTCTTCCCGTTGTGGAACTAGGGTTCATAAACGCGAGCAAGTTGGAATCGTCTCCGTCAGTCGTCGACCTGACGCGGATCAGCGACGCCTGACAAATAGGACATGGCAAAGTCGCGCTCATTC
>CAMZEO010000138.1 GCA_947305735.1 uncultured Planctomycetales bacterium
CCACTTTTTACGCAATATCAGTTATTGTAAACGAGCTTCGTTTACGGTTTGAGTACTACCATTACTGTTCCTTGCTTGGCGAAAAAACGCGTCGCTTTGAATAAAAGCGTAACTGATGCATTGTCCAATAGTCAGAAAGGATTGAGCAACTTCAAAAGAAAGGCAATTCTCTGATCTAGTGTTGTAAGAGAATTATAGACTGTCTTGGAAGTCTAAATCGGGATTCTCTCGAAGAGATTTTTTCGTATTTAACTTGACGTCCCAAACGTAAATGTATTATTTTCCAACACGAGAGTTGTCAAAAGAATTTAAACAACGTTCTGCAAATTGCTTTTGAAATAGAACGTTGTAAATCGAACGTTTATTACAAAACGCAAACAAACAACTAAAACGACCTTTCTACGTTAATTCAAGACAATTCGTTCCAACCTTAGTCCTCTCCATAACGCTTGAAAACTACTGGACACAAAAAAGGGCGACTTTTCGACAATCAAAAAAACATCTAAAAATCGCAATAATACGGGGTGTTAAAGTGATCTGAAAAAGTCCGCATGGCGGTATCCGGTCAGGAACTCGTCGACAAGCGGGGAATACGATCAGGTTGTCGCACAAGAAAGCAACCCGCAATGAATGCGCGGAAATTAAAAAACAAAAGGAATCGAGTTTCTCTAAAAGTTAGCCCAGTCGTCGGCAAAACAAGTTCGGAAGCAATTTCGCAAACTGGATCCAAAACAAACTGCCGCCAATACACTCGCGGATGCGGCAACGTCAGTCGAGGGTCGTTTATGACAAGATCCCCGTATAGAATCAAATCAAGATCTATCGTTCGCGGTCCCCATTTTTCAAAGCGCTCGCGTTTTAACTGTTTCTCGATCTTTTGCAGTTCCATCAGAAGCGTCATTGGGGGCAAATCGGTTTCAATTAAAACGGAGCCGTTAAAAAAAGACGGCTGACCAGCCGCACCTCCAACCGGATACGTGCGCCAAATGGAACTGATCTTCAAAACGTCAACGCGCTCGACCTTTTCAAGGAGCGCCAACGCCTGCCCGATATTCCCTTTGACGTCGCCTAAATTCGCGCCAAAAGCAACTACGGCAAGGGTCCGTCCAGCGTCTTTATCGTTCATTTGACAACTCCCGCCCGCAGTTAAAAAGGATACGAATAACAAAACTTGACGCTTTGTTTATGTCTGGTCAATACGAGGTTTAGAATTGCAACTTTCAAAAGCTATTCTCGAACGGCTCCCAAAGCTTCGCGCACGATCTTCCGCATGTAGGACGCCGACGCCTTATGACCGGTATACAACTTGAACTGTAGGCACGCTTGTCCAACGAACATCTCGACTCCCGACACGGCTTTACAACCTTTTTCCCTCGCCATACGGAGCAAATAGGTCGTTTCAGGATTATAAACGCAATCAAAAACAGTCATTCCGCCGCGCAAATATTGTAATTCCATAGGCGATTCGTCGACATTCGGAAACATGCCTACAGAAGTGCAGTTGGCGAGAACTTGAACGACATAACCGTTGCGTTCCTCCCACGAACAGTATTCGCAACCGACCCAATTCGCGACGCGTTCCGCTTCCGCCACGTCTCGAGCGGCGATAATAACGCGAGCGCCTCGTTCGTGCAATCCATACGCCAAAGCTTTTCCCGCTCCGCCGGCTCCTAAAACAAGAGCGCTCAGACCTTCCAACGGACTTGATTCGTCTGGACGAGGAGGCGCGCCCATTATTGCCGTTTCAATGCTTAAGACGGCGGCAAGATAGTCGGTGTTGTACCCAAAAAGACTGTTGCCGTCAAAAATAACCGTATTGCACGCCCCGATCGTTTCCACTGCCGGATCAAGTTGAGTGAGCTTCTTGATAATCTCGACTTTATGGGGAATCGTAACGCTCAATCCCTTCAGATTTAGGGCTTGGGAGGCTTGAAAAACAAAATGAGACAGGTCTTCTTTGGAAACGCGAAAAGGTAAATACACGCAATTCATGTCCTGCGCCGCAAAAGAAAGATTATGAATCTTTGGACTTAAACTGTGCTGAATCGGATCGCCAATTACGCCGTACACTTCCGTATCTTTATTGATCGAATCATAACGATATTCGTCGCGCAAGATCCGGTAGTAAGGAAGTCCCGGCGCCATCTGACGAGTCTTGGAAAAACCCGCATAAGTGTAAGGCGCCCCCCATTTCCTACCTAACACGCGTGAAAAAAAGCCAAACTCCGTCATTGAAATAGCCAAAGTTCTCGCTTTCCCGCGTTCAGCATTCGCGCGCTTCATAAAATCGACCAATCGAAAGACGTCGTCAATTGACTTGGGCGTGACTGCGATTTTTACAACGTCAGGATCGCCGGTCTCTAAAATTTTGTTTCGAATTGAATCAAGGTCTTCCGGAGTTTCAGTCATGTTGTGGTAGCTCACAACACGCTTTGTTTTCCCAAAACGAGGAATGATAGGCGCGACGTCGGATTCAATGTCGACGTATTCCACCCCCTCCGCAATGAGAGATCGTAACAACTTCTGACGCTCGTCTTCCGTCCCGCGCCACATCCCGCCGTCTGACTTTCTGCGAACGGTGGCGATCAAAGCGGTAGGTCGATTGGGCAAAAGTCTGTACAATTGAGGGGTTTTGCGTAAATAGTCAAGTCGCAATTCCACAAACTTAACGCTGTCTTCGGCTAGTTTCCGCCATTCCTCAATCATCCGTTTGTGACTTCCGCATCCGATTGTTACGCAAATCATTATTCAAATGCTCCGTAAACGCATACTGTGGGATAATATAGATCTAAACACGTTGACAAGCAAGTTTCCCGGCGAGGTCGCCGGAAAACTTGCGCGCCGCGACGCTCCGCAATTATAAAGTAAAACACGCCCCTATCAAAGGGAAAGGCTCCTTTTCTGATAAAAAAACACTTTGAATTAAACTCCGTTTTATACAATTCACTTCTTCCGGTTTGTTCATTATAACCTCAACAATCGATTTATTGACTATAACGCTGAATTACAAATCTTTTAATTGTCATCTACCTGCTTGTAATGTAAAAATCGTCTTTAAAAAGAAGGTTCTTTCACAGGGCTTGAAGCAACTTAGGAAAAAGATATAATTGGATCGTAGGGTTTGCCGTAAATATGCGGGTTTCACTCCCGTCATCCATTTACAAACGCGACGTTTCGTGGAAGACTATCCTGCTATCGAAAAAGCTTTCCGACGGTAAGATTGTTATTTACCGTTTAAAGCGTGTTTCTTAGAATTGCCTTCTTCGAAGTCTGTCGCGCACCCTAAGTATAACGGCTGGTCGACAGTTGCTCCATAGGTAAGATTGGGATGAGAACGCGTTAATTCCCGCAGATTCCCAAAAAACTGGATTTTCGGAGTAAGGTTGCCGACAAGAGGAAGGAGCCGCGCGTTCGGCTCTGAAGGGTTGCTTCCACGATGTATTTTTCCCTTATAGACAAAATTGACCAACTGATTCCTGGCGAATCTATCGTCGCGACAAAGTCGTTAGCGATGTCGGAAGAGTATCTACGGGATCATTTTCCGAAATTTCCCGTAATGCCTGGAGTCTTGATGATCGAAGCGATGACGCAGGCTTCAGCTTGGTTGATTCGCGTTACGGAAAATTTTGCGCACAGCATGGTCGTTCTGAAAGAAACAAAGAACGTTAAGTTTGGACAGTTTCTTCAACCAGGTCAGACGTTGGTCGTTACGTCAAAGATCGTTTCCGATTCCGAGAATGAAACGGTTGTAAAAGTCCAAGGTTCGATGGAAGGACAAGATCGCGTCCGCGCTCGTTTAACACTAGCTAAGTACAACTTGAAAGACGTTTCTGAAAGTCAGGGACGTTTTGATCCTAAATTGATTAAAGTTCTCAAAAGCGAGCTGGCGCTCCTTTGGAGGGACGCGCCAGCCGTCTTTATCGACGGGTGAGTCGACGGTTTGTTAACTTGTTTTTAACCAATCGCATAGGATACGGTTCGAGACGTTGTCTCGCCGCTATTGAAAGTTAAGGAGTATTGCATGATGGAGACGAAGGACTCTATTTTTACGAACGTAGCCGCAGTCTTGGTCGACTCGTTGGCCGTCGATGAGGAAGAAGTTACCCGGGAATCGACTCTTGTCGACGACCTTGGCGCCGAATCTATCGATCTTCTTGAAATTGTTTTCAATCTTGAGAAAAAGTTTAACATAAAAATAGATCGTAGCGAGCTGATTCCCGAAGATCTTTTCACAAACCAGGAGTACGTTGTCGAAGGCAAATTGACGCCTGCGGGTCTTGCCGTCTTAGAGGAGCGTTTGCCTAACGCCAATCTTGAGGCTTTCAAGGTTAATCCTTTGGTTCAAAATATTTCTAAAATTCTTACCGTTGAAGACCTCTGCAACATAGTTGAGCAAAAGGTTAAATAACGGCGTGATCGGCTTCTAGGAGTCCGTTTGTTATACAACTGACGCGGCGGTGGTTGTGCGACTGTCGCGCGTCTGTGTTTTTCCATCCTGCGATAATAGAATGTACTGGTACTGGATCGATCGCTTTACGGTTTTTGAGAGTGGAAAAAGGGCGGTTGCGGTTAAGGCTATTACGCGCGCCGAGGATCATTTGCGCGCGCATTTTCCTTTTCATGCCGTCGCTCCCGCCTCCCTCATCATCGAAGGATTGGCTCAAACGGCCGGTTTAACGATTAATGAGTCGACGCATTACGAAAAAAAAGTTGTGCTAGGAAAAATTCCTAATATTAAATTCTACCAAACCGAGATTGTTCCCGGCGACGTGTTGACCTACGAAGCGTCGATCGATTCTATTGATGAAAACGGCTCGATGGCGAGCGTTTTGGTACGACGCGGAGACGAATTAATCGCCGAAGGCGAATTGATCTTTGCGCATTTGGGGGCGGAGTTTGCCCAAAAAGATCAGTTTGCTAAGGGCGATTTGGAAGACTTGATGCGCGCGTATGGAATGTACGAGGTGGGCGTCGATCAAGATGGAAATCCTATCAAAGATCCGTCGCTGAAAAACAATGGCGACGATTCCTAGACTCGCGAAAACGACGCAAAACGGCGGCGTTTTATGTAGCGGTAGGGTTTACGAATTGCGGACGGAAACATCCTTAAACGGTTCGTTCGCACCGACGCGCGAACGCGTGTTTTCGATAAATGGAGTTTTAACCTAAACGGATTGTAATGTGGATTCCTTTCTTGGGGTTTGTCAATGGGTCGTCGAGTTGTAGTTACTGGAATTGGTTTGGTTACTCCGTTGGGACATGACGTCGAAACTGTGTGGAGTCGTTTGCTCAACGGCGAATCAGGAGTCGGTCGTATTACGCTTTTTGATGCTTCAAATTACGCGACTAAAATCGCTGCCGAAGTAAAAAACTGGGACGTCGACGATATTGGAGAAGATCCTAATGATTGGAAGAACCAGGATAGACATACCAAGTTTGCCGTCGGAGCCGGTTATAAGGCAATGAAAGACTCCGGTCTTTTGGACGAAGGCGTAAGAAGCCTCGATCCGGATCGCTTTGGCGTTTATACGGGCGCGGGTGAAGGCGAACAGAGCTTTAGTGATTTTGCCGCGATGATGGTCGCGGGACTTTCCGATAACGGCGACCTCGACGAAGGTAAGTTCATACGGAAAGGCTTGGAAATACTCAATCCTGTTCGCGAGCTTGAACAGGAACCGAATATGCCCGCCGCTCATTTAGCGGCTATGTTTAACGCTAAGGGACCGAATGTCAATTGTCTTACTGCTTGCGCGGCCAGCGCGCAAGCGATAGGCGAGGCGACTGAAATCATCAGACGTAACGAAGCCGACGTTATGATTGCGGGCGGAGCTCACTCTATGATTCATCCCTTTGGCGTAACCGGCTTTAATCTCCTTACGGCGCTTAGCGTTTCCAACGACGAACCGGAAAAAGCATCCAAGCCTTTTGACAAGCGAAGGGACGGATTCATTATTGGCGAAGGTTCCGGTATGTTAATCCTCGAGGAACTTGAACACGCCAAAGTTCGCGGGGCCAAAATTTACGGCGAGATTGCTGGTTACGGCGCGACGTCGGACGCCTATCGTATTACGGACACGCATCCGGAAGGACGCGGCGCTATCAGTTGTATGAAACTCGCCCTTGAAGACGCCGGAATAAAACCGGAAGACGTTGATTATATCAACGCGCATGGCACGAGCACGGGCGTAAACGATAGGGTTGAATCGCTTTCAATTCGTGAAGTTTTCGGCAAGTACGCGTATCAAATACCCGTGTCGAGTACAAAAAGTATGACGGGGCATTTAATCGCGGCCGCAGGAGCGACAGAGTGTATTTACTGTTTGCTGGCCATACGGGACAACATTGTCCCCCCGACGATTAATTTTGAAACTCGCGATCCCGATTGCGACCTTGATTATGTTCCGAACGTCGCGCGAAAAGTTCAAGTTGACGTGGCTCTCAGCAATAGTTTTGGATTTGGCGGTCAAGACGTCTCGCTGGTCGTTAAACGTTACGCCGTTTGATTTAATCGATTGATTAGCTCGTAAGATTACGATTATTTCATAACGCCTGGAGAACGTTTGTTTTCCAGGCGTTTTTGTAAATAGTTTCCTACAAAGGAAGTATTCAATGAAGTTTTTTATAGCGGGCATAATGCAAGGTTCAAAAATTGGGTTAGAGCTTCACGCTCAAGATTATCGCAAACAAATTAAAACGTCTATATCTCGAGCTTTTCCTAACTCATCGGTTTACGACCCTTTTGAACATAATGAAGATTCCCTTAATTACGCTTCGGAAATTGCCAAAAGAGTTTTTCTCAGCCATAACAGGATGTGTGGAACGGAAATTGACGTTTTGATAGCGTTCGTTCCTGAGGCGTCAATGGGGACGGCTATTGAAATGTGGGAAGCCTGGCAAAACGGATCGGTAATTCTAACAATTAGCCCCTTGACCACAAACTGGGTAATTAAGTTTTTAAGCGACGTTTGTTATCCTGATCTCGACTCTTTCTTGCGAAGCCTGGACTCGGGAGAAGTGGCGGATTTTATCGGTAAAAAAGTCCTTGAGAAATGAGACACGAGTTCGATCGACGAGCATTTAGAAGGAATCGCGAAGAAAATTTGTTCCTTTTAGCGTTTCACACTCGGGTTTACGACGAATACAATGGCGTTAAAAAACGACAAAACCTTTTGGGGTTGGCTTCTATTGTTAGCTTTCCTGGCGCGCGTAGGGGTTGCGTTATTTTGGGAAAAAAGAGTGGACTCCTTCTCTACAGAAGCGTCGAAAATGACTAGCGACAGCATTAATTGTCCCTATAAACCGCAATTCTTTTTTGGCGATTCGGACTCTTATTGGAAGTTGGGACAGGCTATCGCAACCGGAAGTCCTTATGAATTCGATGAAGAACGTCATTGGCAGGTATTTCGAACTCCGGGGTACCCGTTCATCCTTGCGTCGCTCTTTAAAATATTCGGAAATGACGCGCCTACAATTATAGCGCGGATACAAGGCGCGTTATTTGGAGTTTTTAACGTTGCGTTAGTTGGATTAATCGTTGGTAGATTCCTTAATGCTCCGACTGATTCCAAACGATGGATAACAAGACTTTCAGGCGTTTTTGTCGCCTTTGATCCAACGCTCGTTTTTCAGAGCGTTTTAATCCTATCCGAAGAATCCTTCTTGACCTTTGCTCTCCTGCAACTTATTTGTTTTTGGGACGTCTCCCAAAAACTTGGCGTACTTCCCTTTCCTTCGCGCGATATGAGCGCGTTCAAAACGAAGTCGGTCTACCTTGACTGGACTACGCCAAAAAAGATAACATTGATCAACTTATTCATTTCCGGAACGCTCCTTGGTCTTTCGACCGCAGCCGCTGTTTACGTTCGACCAAGTTGGTATTATTATCTTCCGTTTGCGACAATGCTCGTCATTCTCTTTCGTGTTTTCAGCGGAAGCGTTCACGAAATCAACGACTATTACTACACTAAATATGAAGTCGTTTTTTCGTGGAAAAAAATACTATTCACGTCGCTTACGACGCTGGTCTTTGTTTTTATCGCGTTGTCTCCGTGGATCGTTCGAAACTACAAGCTAACGCGTCAATTTATACCGACTTCTTTACAAATGGGAGCAAGCCTTTACGACGGTTTAAATCCTTTGGCTACGGGCGCCAGTAATATGGAGTTTGTCGACCAATTCCGCAACGAGGAAATAGTCAATCCGTCTGAATCGACCGGGGTTCATATTGAAGTTCGACTTGACAATCGAATGAAGGAAGCCGCGCTAAATTGGGTTAAAAATAATCCTCAAAGGGCGTTGGAATTAGGTTTGATTAAGATATGTCGTCTTTGGGCTCCAATACCTCGTGAAAAAGCATTTTCAACGCCTTTTTTAAAAATTAGCCTTGCCGTTTCTTTCATTCCCGTTTTTCTTCTTGGATTGGCGGGAGGCGTTGTTTCATTCAAACGCAAAGGAGCGGCTTGGACGCTGCTTATTCCCGGCCTATACGTTACGGCTCTCCATTCGATTTTTGTCTCCTCTATCAGATACAGAACGCCAACTCTTATTGGTTTTGCGATACTTGCCGCCTACTTTATTTCACTGGCGACGGAAAACCTGTTTTTTCGACTCCACTCGATCGGTAATCATCACGATGACGTCGACCGTCCAGACGGATGAACATAGATTAGCAAATATAATTAAAGAAGAGTTAGTTGTATCGATTGTAGGAACGATCGCACAAAAAATGAATGAAAAAAACTCGAAAAATCATCTCAATTAAAAGTTGGAACTGGAAAAAAAACGCCGCTTAAACTATAATAGCTGACGCTGTGGAGTGCGGCGCGTAATAGCAAGCGTCTTCGGGACTATTAAATCAGAAGGCATTGGATAGACGTCTCGGTCGACGGAGCCCCCGCTTGCAAGTAGCTTCTCAGATGAGTTCCTGCGTCTTTATGACGACGCTTGGACGTCAGCTGTTTGAGTTTGGTCGTTTGTTTACTCGTTCGGAGAAAAAAAATGTCGCGTTTATCGTTACGTTCCCTTTTGACGGCGGCGCGTTCGGGACTTCTGTTTTCCCTGGTTATTTGCGTAATTAGTTGCGCTTCGCCCATCCTTGCCCAAGGGGATTACGCCGCGATGGGCGGTTCCATGGATCCGATGACCGGAGCGCGACAACAAACGTCGACGATAATAAATCAAGCCAGCGGTATTAAGAGGGCTGAAAACTCTCTTGGTCGCTTGCAGGCGTTGCTTTACCCCGACGTCGCCGCAGTCGCGCGCATCAATCTAACAAAAATTGACTACGAGGGGCTTTCCAAGTTTGTTGATTCTTTTGTTGACAAGGCGGGCGGAGTCGTTCAATCTGAAGATCAGTATAGGGTGGATTTACGGGAATATCAAAAGGAATCCGCTAAATCCTCGTTTAAAAAGTTTCTGTCGACAGTTCAAAACGCCGTCGTCCAGAACGCTTTCAGAAAGAAGTTCGACGAAGTCTACGTCATTTCCTATGGGAAAGGATCCGAGTCTGTTTGCGGAATACTCGCGTTTCCAACCGACGGATTGAGCGACGCAGATCAGAACGCAGTCATCGACACGTTTAGCGAATCTGCAATTACGGTGTTCAAACGATTTGGCTTTGTCGTCGCGGTAATGGATCATGCGGGAGCTGTCAAGGCGGACTTGGATTCTATTGAAGCCAAGTATCTGGCGAAGGGTGCGGAGGCTCGGAAGACTGATTCAGCTTACGGATCGTATTCAGTTTCTGGTCCTAATGGCGGAGCTGGTTTATCTTCTCCATCGACGCCGCTTGGTTCTATGGGAGTTGGCGACCTGAACAATGATCAAGACGCAAGGGAGACGGAAATTCCCGCAGACCTTCGGTCGGATTACTTTAACGAAGTTCAGGCGGCTAAGAAGGCTGCGCGAACCGAATCGCGTAAAGCGGTTCTCCCATTAGTTCGCAAGCGCTTTTCAGTTCCCGCGCCTGCGGAAAGCGCCGGGGACGTCATTGAAGCTCTTCGTCAAACAGACGGGGTCGCTTTCGCTGCGGTCGCCCTTGGAGTCGACGGATTTACCGGCGTCGCTGAACAATTTGACAAGCAAACGAAGCGCGACGACGTCGCCAAACCTTTTGCAGGACTTGGTTCCTCGTCGGACGAAGAAGACGCGCAGTCGTTGACCAAGCCGGTGGTGGAAGCTTTGAAAGAGCAAAAATCTCTGAATTCCGTCAAAACAATAGCGGTCGCCATTTCGTTAGTAGGTTCGCCCAAAATAGCTGCAATCGCGACGTTTTCCCAGAATGAAGACGCTAAAGATTTTGCCGACGGAATAACTGGAGCTTTGGCGTTGGTCAAACCGGTCGTTAAAGACGCCATCGACGAAAAGCTTTCAGCCGCGTCTGACGAACAAATTGATTTTACACCCTTTATCAATGACGTTTTTGAAGCTATCAAACCGAGTTTGCAAGACAATAAAGTCGCCGTGATGCTTGATTTATCGATTGTTGAAAAGAACGCGTCGCTCTTGCTTCCGCTTCTCGGGGGAAAAGAGTTTAAGTCGCAACAGGAACTCGAATCTGAATCAATCGATTGGTCGATCGCCGATGAAAAAGCTACTGATGGCGAAATTTCTAAAGATCAAGACGATAATCCCTTTGCCACGTCCGCTAACGATGATGAAGATGGTTCGATGGAAACTGACGACGATTCAGACGACAACCCCTTTGAAGACGATGATGAAGATCCTTTTTGAGTAAAAATGGTTTTTAGCTAACCGGTCATTTTTTACTATTTCGTATTATTCCGTAGCTACGTCCTTCATGTGAGGACGTGGCTTTTTTAATTTCCTGACGGTCGCATAACGCTCGCTCAAAATAATAGGCGCGGTTTTAATTCGTTGTAATTGCTAACGTAAAAGTCCTCTCTTTGTTTATAAGCAGTTAAAACCAAGAACTAACGTTGCAGGCAAGAGGAAAACCGGACAGACGTCCAAAATGATTCTGACGATAACTATTGGGGATTTACAATTCTTTATTATTAAAAGGGTTACGTTAAATGATTCAAATATGTTCCAAATCTTATGGATACTCGGT
>CAMZEO010000139.1 GCA_947305735.1 uncultured Planctomycetales bacterium
CTCAAAGTTGTCGGGATCGCCGCCGAAGAATCCGACGCTCTCTTCGGGCGTGAATACCAGGCGAACGTCGTTGAATTCCTTATAGCAATAGAGGTGATAAAGACCGCCCTGATAGAGCGTGACGACCGCGCATTTCAAGCCTTTTTCGGCGCTCGCGTCTTTTTCGATCTTCTTAATGCATTCGGCGCGGGCGGACGCGGATTCTTCTTCGTTCGTCACGTTGGCGGACGACGCTTCCACCTGTTCGGTGACGTCGACGATTTCTTCAAGACACAACAGCTGAAGACCGGGGCACTTAAGCTCGTCCTCGTACTTTTCCGCTTTAAATCCTTTTTCGACAAGATTGTTTTCTTTGCTACTCAATGAAGTGACGGTTCGCAGTCCGACATGGTGATTCGTCATAATCAGACCGTTGGAAGAAACGAACGACGCGCTTCCGTAGGTCGCGAAACGCAAACTCGATTTTTGAAGGTTTTCGAGTAATTCGGGGGATAGCTCGACTCCGTATTTTTCCTGAATCTGTTTGAGAGGAGGATTAGAGTAAAGCCACATTCCTTCGTCGGCGCGAAGAACGCCGGAACCGAGGAACAGAGCCGTTAAAGCGGCGAGCGCGATCAGCGACGCGCGGTTGTGTCGTTTGGTCATGTCGACCCCTTTCGGATTGACGATAAGGTTCTAACGGATGAAAAGTCGCGTCGTTCGTCGACGACGAAACTTGTTTAAAAATTGCAGGGCAAGTTCAGGTCTTTTCGAGCAAATCGCTTTTTTTCGAGTAAACGAGCGTTTCTTCGACGCTCGACGCGTCGACTTTGCGGCACGTCGCGATAAGTCGTTCGATCAGATCTTCGAGTTCCGCTCGCCACATGGGAGCCGAACACTCTTTCGGTTCCAGCGGGACGAATTCTTCCAGCAGGAGGATCAGACGGAGCAAATGTCGGAAAACGACGCCCTCCTGACGTTGCAGGTTCTTCGAAAGAATATACTTGTTGAAATCGCCCTTGAAATCGTCGATAATTTCTCCCGCCGCCCAGACGGGCGTTACGCGCGTCATAACGCCGGGATACTGATATTCAAATAGTCTGCGGAGTTTTTCCGCGAAGCTGATCAGGTAGAATTCGGGTTCCTCGTACAAGGCGCCCGAGCGTCTGCGCTCCCAGTACTGCTCCTGTTCTTCCTCGGTTCGCGGAACGAGTTCCTTAATCGACGCCAGTCCGAGCTGAAGGAGCTGTTGATCGAGCCGCGCGTTGGCGAGCGCGCCGGGAGGAAGTTCGCGATATCCCGGAACGCGCAAATATCGCGCGACCGTCGTCGGCGTTTCCAAAAGGCTTTCAAACGCCTGAATTCGCTCTTTGCGATCCGCGAGTCCGAGCTGTTCGAGAAGGAACGCGCCGTAAATCGGATTGACGCCCCTCAAACTCGTAAGCGTCTTGAGCTTAGGCGTCGGATAGGCGCGTTCTGCCTTGTAGGACGCCGCGAGCTGTTCGCGGATTTCTTCGCGCAACTCGTCGACGTTGAATTTCTTTTCCTCTTGCTTGGGCGTTTTCGGAGTTTCCGCAAAACCGCCGAACGTAAGCGTCGGTCTCTCGGCGGGTTCCGGCTCTTCTCGCGGCGTTTCAAGTTCTCGTTCTTCTCCAAGGGATTTGTCGCTCGACAAATCGAGGTCGAAAAGATCGTCGCCGCCGAAGAAATCGAATCCTTCGGGAATTTCCATTCCTTCGGGGAGTTTCCATTCGGGCGCTGGCGCGGGCTCGTCGATCTTTGCTTTTTCACGCTCGTAAAAATTCGGATCGTACCTTTCGTCGGACGGAACGTCGTTAAGGATCGACTCGTCGAAAAGACCCGCGCCAAACGGTTGGGAACGGCGCGCTTTTTCTTTGAGTTCGCGCCGTCGCGCCAGGAGCGCGGCGGTCGCCTCCGCCGTCGCGGGAATTCCGTACGACGTCGGATTGGGCGCGAGCCGAATGAAACCGCCGCGCCAAAGGGTGAGAAGCGCGTGGTCGAGCGATTTTTGCATCGCTTCAAGCCGTTTTTGCCCCATGAGTCGTCGCCCGACAAGCGTCCTGATCGGTCGAACGTCGGAATTCGCCTCGATCATATGGGCGAGCAACCTCCATGGCAACGGACCGCGCGACGTCAGGACGCCCGGCTTTCCGTTGATTAAGCTGGTAAACTGATTTTCCGACCAGTATTGTTCGGTCGTCCTGCGCTTGGGCAATTTCTTCTTGAGTTTTTTCTTTTCCTCGCGCATTTTGGGGTCTTTGACGTCCTCGGGAATCGAGTTGTATTTTTCCATGGCTCGCGCTATTTTCACGTCGTCCTCGTGAGCGAGCGCGAATACGTAGCCTTGAGAGTCGTATTGAGGACGGCCCGCGCGACCGAAAATCTGATGCGCCGCGCTCGATTCGACGAGCCTCTTATTGCCCGACGGTCCTTTCAATAGCGTCGGAAGGACGACCGAACGCGCCGGAAGGTTGATTCCCGCCGCGAGCGTTTCGGTGCAGACGCAAAACGAGAGCAGTTTCTTCTGAAAGAGCGCCTCGACGATTCGACGGTATTTGGGAAGAACGCCCGCGTGGTGAACGCCGACTCCGCGAACGAGAAACGCCCGCAGTTTCGGACCCGCGCCCTGGGACATGTCGTACTGTTTAAGTTCTTCCGAAATAAGTTGTTGACGTTCCGAGTCGACGACGTTCTTTCCCTTGAGCGTTTCGGCGATCGACCAGCATTCGTCGCGATTGAAGCAGAAGACGAGCGCCGGAATGAGTCGTTCGTCTTCCGAGCCGACGCACATCGCTTCGAGCTGTTCGGTCAGGAGTCGGTCTCCGACCCATTCGTAAACGAGCGGCACCTTTCGTTCGTTCGTCTGAATAATATCAAGGCGACGATCGGCCGTGGCGCGCAACCAGGACGCGAATTCCGTCGCGTTGCCGACGGTCGCGGAAATGAGAAGCGTTCGGACATGACGCGGAAGCAGCCCGAGCGTGAATTCCCAGACGACGCCGCGTTCCGGGTCGGCGAATTGATGGAATTCGTCCATGACGACGACCGAAACGTCGTCGAACGAGAAATACGCGTTGGAGACGCCGACGTTTTCGTCTTCTTCATAATCTTCCGGGTTGACGGGAACGACCGGCAGAACGGGCTTGGGCGGCTCTTTATCTTCCTGGAATCCCGATTTGTTATTGTCTTTTTCGAGTTCTTCCCAAGAGATCGTTACGGAGCGCTTGGCGTTGAGCGACGCGGCGGTTATAACGGGCTTTTCTTCCGAAGCGGCGCTTGAGTCGTTCGCGCCGGGAGCGTTTTTTGAGGCGGCGTTTTTTCCCGAGAAGCGCTCGAACGCGTCGGACGAGAGCAGACGATTGAACAGAATCTCCGCGACGACGACCAGAATGGTCGCGTCGACGTTTTCGCGCCTGTTGCCGGTGATCAGCCCGACGTTCGAGCGGTCGAATCCCCACCGTTCCGCGGCATGTTGAAGTTCGACGTATTTCTGTTCGGTCAGCGCGATGAGCGGGGTGGTGTAGTAGGCGCGTTTGCCCGTTTTGAGCGCTTCAAAGAGTCCGGCTTCGGCAATGAGCGTCTTGCCCATGCCGGTCGGCGCACAGACGAGAACGCCCTGATCCGATTCGAACCATTTCAGAATCGCCGCTTCCTGGAACGGATAAGGCTCGTAGGGAAGCTGGTCGAGGTATTCGAGCGCAAGCTCGTCGCGCGAGATTGCGCCCTCTTGGGAAAAGTCGTCGTTCGATTGCATCGTCGGGCTGTTATGGTCGTTTCTTCTTGTTGTTGTTTCACGCGTTTTGACAAGTCGAACAGACCGAATTATCAGGAGTCCGCAGACCTCAAAAACTCCCCTTTATCTTATCTTTTACCGCGTCCCCGTCAAGTAGGCGAGAACGCCGCCGCGGACGATTCGCGGTTCGACGGCGGACTTTCAGTTTGCGCTTCCGCGCGAAAATTAAATACCCCGCTTCCGTTGGTCGTCGCGCTTATAAGAGTCGCAAGCGGCGGCGCGCGAAGTCGCGCGGACGCCGCAGGCAAACAAGGCGGCGCCAAAACGCGCGGTTCTCAAACAACGCAACGTAGTGACTCCAGTTCGCAAGCCGCCTTCTAAAGGACGCGGGGACTTTTAGAACTGCCTCCCTCGGTCGGCTCTGCCCCGTAGTCCGGCGGCAGAAGCGCGCTTCGTCGCGCGTATGCCGTCGGCAACCTTTTGCGGCGCGTAGAGTTAACGATATTCCGCCCAATGCGACGCGTCGATAAACCTCAAAACGTTCCGCGCGAAGCGGGGCGAGCAGTCTCGTGATCGCGACGGAGAACTTGCGCAAACAAATTATGAAACGGCTACGTCAGTCCGCAAATTCTCCAATAGATTTACCTTCCGCCTTTATTCTCTTCGTTTATAATGACAACTGACTTCCATGGAAACAGAAAAATTGCAGAAATGCTGTTGAAATAAGTAAAAATGCAATTATAATGAGTTTCGTTGTTAAAAACTCCCGTTTTAAAACAAACTTCAAGAATGAACCGGAGTTTATGTTAGTGTTAAAATCAAATAGTTTAAGTAGTTTAACCAATTTAATGAGCGAAACATAGTTTAAATGGAGATGACGGTTATGACGTGGGCAGAGAGGGTGCGGGAGCTAATGAGAAGGAGAGGAATTAATCAGAAACAGCTTTCGCACTTGAGCGGTATTGCCGAGTACTCGATTTCTCGGTATTTAAAAAGCGACAAGGCCCCTCGTATGGACGTGGTTGTCAATGTGGCAAGGGCTCTAAAGGTAGAAACCGATTTTTTTCTTTCAGAAGAAGAAAGGGGACGGTCGGCGTATAACGTTATTTCCACGGTAATAGCCAGAAATGGCGGGGAACTAACGCCTGAAGAAAAGAATCGACTGATTAAACTCCTGATTGAAGGGGGAGGTAATGCGTAGAGAATCTGAACGATACCATATGCTTACTATCGCCATTTTTGATATTTACAGAGATTATGGTTTTCGTGTTTTTCCTATTGACGTAGAAATTGTCTGCAAAAAGATGGGCGTTTTGTCAAAGCGTTACTCCAAGTGCGACGAGGAAACGCGGGAATTGCTCGTCAAACGGAGTAGATACGGATTCTTTGCGAGAGGATGGGGTAAAAAACCGCCGACGATATACTACAACGATAAGTTCGGTTCAACTGGAGCGATTCGGTTGACCATACTTCACGAGATTAAGCATTATGTGTTTAACGAGGATTCCAGCGACGAGGAATACGACGATTTGGCCACTTTTTTTGCCAGGTCTTTTCTTTGCCCT
This sequence comes from uncultured Planctomycetales bacterium, assembly GCA_947305735.1. GTDB lineage: Bacteria > Planctomycetota > Planctomycetia > Pirellulales > Thermoguttaceae > RUG369. Next base: position 5,299 of record CAMZEO010000139.1, read on the forward strand.
ATTCCATACCTGATAATGAAGGGAATAGAAACTCCAGAAAAGATTGCCTCTCACTGTCAGGTAAGTTTGGAAACCGCGCGCAACGTCGCGTCCAATATCCAAAACAGAAAAAAGCGGTACGGCAACGAAATTTTTGACTATGAAGAAGAGTTTTTGAGACTCCTGGACGAAACCGCTTATGAAAAATTCATCCGTTCGCAGAGAAGGAAGGAGGTTAGCGTGAACGCGTCGTGTCGTCTGTAAAAAACGCTCTTCCAAGCTATTGCAGTAGCGAGAAAGAGCGTTTGGGGGATATGATACATATCCGAGTAAGCACGAGAGATTGTATCGTTTCTCCTTTCAGACGTCTAGTTGTATTTTGACAATTTGACCCTGAATGGGGAACTTTTGTGTTCCCAGGAGGCGTTAAAAATGTTACATTTTAACATTTTGAAATGGTGCGACGATAAAATCTCGTACCTTAAAACACAGGGAATCCAGTTTAAAAACGGAATTCCTCAATTGCCTGATCGGTTTGTCTACAAAGAAAAACCGAGGGCTCTGTCTACTTTCAAATATCGAGGAGATATTCCCAAAGGGGTCAGACCTTACGCGCTAATTGCGTTCTATATGTTCGAGGAAGACCTCTGGCCAAGAATGCTCAAAATAGACGGCGACGTTAAGATATTCAAAGAGTACGGCGGAATCGTAGGATTTGATCTTAGTCCAAGCGTCGGAATGCTCAGACCTCGACAACAGTTGAGCATTTTAATCAACGCTATCTATTCGTGTTACTGCGGAACTAAAGAAATTCCCGTTTTGCCCAATTACAGGGCTGGCGATCTCGAAACAACGTTCGACGCGGACTTTTTCCCCGACGATTGCTCTTTTATGGTTAGCAACCTTGGTTGCGTCAGGGACGGATTTAAGGAGTACGGATACTATCAACTTGATCGTTTGCTCCTTCGTAAAAGACCGGAAATACTATACGTTCACGGTTCGATAACCGAAGCCGACGCGAAGCGTCTGGTCAGACGGAACGGTTTTAAAATCGTTTCCTTTCCCGACCGTAGAAGTCGGGTCAGGAATTGCCGGAAAAGTTATTGTTATTTTCTGTCAAACAACGAAGTTTGCAGAACTCTTTACGAAGACTTTACGAGAGGAGGCGATCAATGACCGTAAAAGCGAAGTATATCGATATGCGTAACAAGGTAATTCGGGAACTGATCAGAACGCGAGATATCGTCAGAATTAGAAAACTCATTCATGATCGCAACGAGTATCGACAATATGCAAAAGATTGGCCGGCCGTCAATCTTGACGAATACGCCAGTAAATTTGGTATCGTTAGCGACGAGTTTAATATAAGCAATAACAAAAGGAAGATTACTATAACCAAAAACGGCAAGTCTTACGCCATTGTCGCCGCCATTGGCGGCAAATATTTTCGAATTCAGGAAATACGACCTGACGGTTCGGAGGGAAAGTATGTAAATCTTGATTTGAAAGATCCGAGCATATCGGGTGAATTCCAAGGATCCGCGCGTAAAACAGAATGGCTTAGGCTTACGCATTTTCGAATGACGTTCAAGAAAGGAACGGTGTGATTATGGCTAACAGCGATATTCCCGGATATGTAGAATACCTCAGTTTGAATCATCGGTATTATGTCGTTATTGCGTTGAAGAAGGAGTTGGAAGATTCCATTTTCGATTGTCATTTTTTTGACGATAACGGCGATATTAAGGAGGGGTTTGAAGGTTTCTGGTTCAACGAAATCGTTTTTGTGATTGTTGAGAAATATCTATTCGATTTCCTAAACGACGAGTGCGGCGTTTGGATCGATATGTATGAAGAAGAACAGATTTTCCCAGAAAAGTTGCAACAAGCTCTTGAAATAACTACTCGTCAAATACTTGCGGTCGAGAAAGACGCGGAGAAGATTCCCGATTCCGACGTTTTTCTCGAAAACGCAAGGAAAATCAAAGCGTTGATTGAAAAGGCGATCAAGTTAAACACTACAGTGGGATTTTGTTTCTGATGAAAAAGAAGAGAATATTCTTTCAGGATTTCCTGTTTGAAGACCTGCCGATCGACGAACAGGATTATCCGACAGTCGACTTCAAAGAACTTCCCGAAAACGAGGACGCGAGCGATTACGTCGTCGTTTCCTTTGATCGTTTGCTCCGAATGGACGATGAAAAAGAGTGGGAAGAACTCTTTGGACAAGCGAAGGATAAAAGCGTCTGCATTAAGGACGACGTTCCGATGAACAATTCGGAAACGGAGTATTATAAGACGTTTTATCTTCGCGTTTATTGCCACGTTCTCTCGAGATACTGTCGCAACGTTTATGTTACGGCGTAGTCGCGCGAGGAAACGTTGATTTCAGACTACGCGTTCCGCGCGTAGCGCGGCGATGCGCCTGCGGAAGCAGGCGCTCGGCTCGAAAGAGCCGATAAGGCGATTGATAACGCAACGCGTCGATTATAAACGAAAACGATACGACACCCGCAACGCGTCCCGCGCGAAGCGCGACCAACCGTCGCATGACTGCGACGGAGTGTTTGCGATAGCGATTTCTAAAATCCCGAACGAAGAGTCGTTTAATCGACGCTTTTCAGTAACGCCAACGCGCTTTCTTCCGTCGGGTCGTTGGTTCCCAATTCGCCGCGAAACGCTTTTTCAAGAATCGATTTCTTGATGGCGTCGATTTGTTCTACGACCGCTTTGGCCTTGCCGACCGCTTCTTCCATTCGGGAGAAAAGACTTTCGATTTGTGAAACGATTCGCTTTTGCTCTGATAAGGGAGGAAGGGGAAGAATCATTTGGGCTAACGTTTTACCATTGCAGTTTGGTTGTGCGGTTGCAATAGTTCCCTCCCGAAGTTGAGTCCAGTATAATTGACTGTCCATAAAGAATTTTAAATATTGAGGACAGAGTAAGATACTATATCTGGTTCTAATTAAGTATCCTGCGTAAACAGCTTCTTCTGACATTGTGAGTACAAGAAACGATTTTCCTACAGTACCCCCTGTTCTGGCAAACAAAATATCGTTTGGACGTAGCAGATAAGTTGGAATTTCTTCTTCGTCTATATCGCAGTATGGAACGTTTGCCCAATTCACAACGTTTTCATGGATATCGCTAATGCGTACCATTTTGATTCTTCCTGTTTGTTTAGCAGGTGCATTATAACCATATTGGATGGACTCTGAAAGTTCTCCCCATCGAACCCACTTCCACCCCTCGGGAATCTCAAACGGAATCTCGTCTTCCTTAATCTCCGGCAAAGGCTTTTCTTTTTTAATCTTACCTTCTTTAACGAATCGTTGTTTTTCCGCCTGAATCTCGCGAAAGAGTTCTTCTCCCGTTCCTTCTTCGGGGCGTTGTTCGACAAGACGTCCCGTAAAAGCCTTATGCAAAATCGCCGATTTCCAGAGTTCAAATCCGTCGATTACTTCCCGAGCTTTGGCGCGCGCTTCGTCAAGGCGGGAAAAAAGACTTTCAATTAGCGAGACGATTCGCGCTTGTTCTGCTAGGGGAGGAAGGGGAAAAGCGATGTTAATCAAATTAAGTTTGCTGATTCTAAATCTCGTAGACCCTCTACCTAGTCTCCTAACTTTCTCTTGGAAATATTCGCTTGCAAGAAGAAACATTAAGTATTTGATATTATACAATCTATCATTTGGGGCTATCCAACAAATGTCCACTGCTGTCATAAGAATACCATCTAGGTCGGGGATTATGCAAGACAACATTTTATCCCCGATTAAACGGTTGACCAGTAAATATCCGCTATAGATTTGTTTGCCCCTTAATTCGTCGAAACGTTTCTTCGTTAAATACTTAAATCCTTTTCCGATATATTGGCAATCGCCGATACTACCCAGTTGAATGAGTTTTACAGGACCCGTTGAAACCATGTCTTTTGATAAAACCCAATTACCGTCGTTTAGTGTTTTTTCTGTCGTTAAATCAGATAGTTTTGTCCAAATCCAGTTTTTAGGAATATCAAAAGGGGAAATCTCTCTTTTATCGTAATATTTATCTCCCGATTCTAGCTTTACTTCTTCACCTACTCTTTCAGTGCTACGTTCAAAATCAAACAGCGTCTTTTGCTCCTTTTTCGCCTTGCCCACGATCAGTTTCCCCCTTCAATCTTTTTGAGATCAACGACGATGTCTTTGAGAAGATAGAGCGCTTCTTCAAGTTGGGCGACGGCGTCTTCGCCCGATTCGACGGGGTCGGGAAGTTCTTCGTAATCGACGATCGATTCGTCGCGAATAAGCCCGAGATCGAGCGAGTCCCCTTTTTCGGCGATTTGTTCGCGCGTAAAGACCGACCAGCGCTCGTCGTCGACTTTTCTTCGGTCTTTAGCCTGATACGCCGCTTCAAATCCGGCGAAATCCTCGACTTTTAACGGGTTGGTCTTTCCGAAACTCGGCATATTGGTGCGCAAGTCGTAGAACCAGACTTCTTTAGTGTTTCCCTGATCGTCGACGCCGCGCGTGAAGAACAGGACGTTCGTCTTGACGCCCTGCGCGTAGAAGATTCCGGTCGGGAGACGTAAAATCGTGTGCAAATCGCACTTGTTCATCAGATCGACGCGTTTCTCAATCGTCTTCGATTGGTGGCGACTGGGGACGATCCGATCTTAGTTTCGCGCGGCGATTTTTTCAATGGCGCCAATTTTGCTAAGATAATCACTTGGCGTCGAGAGCTTGCGCCGGGGGCTTTTCTATTCGGCGGTTGCTTTTATAATGGAACCGTCCGCGCGAGAGGGCGCTTTGAGGCGGGTTTCTTACGCGAACGCGTCGGAACGCGTTTAGTTCCGGCGTCCGACAAACACGATTTTGCGCAAGAGAGTTTGCCATGGCGATCACCTTAACGAAACGCGCCGCCGAAGAGGTCAAAAGAATCATGGAAGCGCAGCAACTCGACCCGGAAACGTTCGTCAGAACGGTTATTGTCGGCGGAGGTTGCAGCGGCATGCAGTATTCGCTGGGATTCGACTCGGAATTTAACCCCAAGATTGACGCGAAATACGAAACGGACGGCGTCTTTGTCGTCTCCGATAAGAAATTCGCGCTCTTTCTCGACGGGACGACGATCGATTTTCTCGACACGCCGACCGCGAAAGGTTTTTCGATCGACAATCCTAAATTTCCCGCCGGGGCGGGTTGCGCCGGTTGCGGACATTGACGCGCCCGGTCGAGAACGCCGCGCCGATCGAAGACGACATAGAAAGGACGGTCGCTCGCGTAAGAGCGAGCGCCGACGACTATACAGATGGCGGAAGATTTTTACAAAGTATTAGGCGTTTCTAAAACGGCGTCGCAAGACGAAATACAAAAGGCGTATCTGAAACTGGCTCGGAAGTATCATCCGGATATGAATCCCGACGATCCCGAAGGCGCGAAGAAAAAGTTTCAGGAGGTTCAAAGCGCTTTCGACGTCTTGAAGGATCCCGAAAAAAGAAAACAATACGATCAATTCGGCGAGAATTACGCCAATTTCGGCGGCGCCAACGGAGCCGGTTTCGACTTCAAGGGATTTTCCGGCGCAAATATCAACCTTGACGACATTTTGAAATCGTTTGGGATGGGCGGCGCGGGCGGTCCGTTTGGGGCGGGCGCGAGCGCGGGTTTCAGCGCCGGTCCGTTCGGCGCGCGCGGTCGCGCTCGCGCGGG
>CAMZEO010000140.1 GCA_947305735.1 uncultured Planctomycetales bacterium
TCCCGGCGCTGGCGGGGGCATGAATCCCGGCGCTGGCGGGGGCATGAATCCCGGCGCTGGCGGGGGCATGAATCCCGGCATGGGCGGAGGAGGCATGACCGGCGGCAATAATCCTTGACAGATTTCAGAGCATCGCCGCGGCGACGAGTCGACTTAGGCGTTTGAAAACTCTTTCGGATTTTGCGTCGCGAGCTTGACCAAGACAAATCCGCCGCTTTCAAACGCCGCTTGGCGCGACGTTTTTTGAGGTTACGCGATCTGAGAACGCGCTCGGATCGCGCTTTTTCTGTTTTATACGCGACGCCTCGCGATTTTGAGCGCGCGTCGCTAAAATGCGCCGTCGCGCGCCAAATAGAACGTCCGGTAACGATCCGAGGAAGAAATGAGAAGACCCGCGTTTACTTTGCTGGAACTCTTGCTCGTTTTGGGGATCATTGTCATGATATCGGGAATGGGAATTGTCGGCTTCCAGCGTCAGCGCGCGCGTTCTGAATTTAAGAACGGAGTCGTGGAACTTCAAGTCGATCTTTCTCTCGCGCGCCTTCTCGCTATGCATACGGGCAACGCTTACGTTTTTCGTTACGCGCCCGGTTCCGGCGTTTACGAGATAGCTCCCCTGAAGACTCTTCAAGAGACGATCTATCGCATGAACGGCGATCTCCGCGACGAGAACGAAGCGGACGCGTTGGGCGGTTCGCTTGTGGACGAAGCGTTAAATTCGACGGCTTCCTTCGCGTCGTCGGGACTCTTTTCGTCGTCTTCGGTCGCGTCGTCGGGAACGCCCGTTTACACGGACGATCTTTTTTCCCCGGAGAATATTGCCGCCGATATGGCTTACGCGGCTCAGGCGGGCTCTCGCGAACCGAGATTTGGAGCGACAAACGTTGATTTAACGGGCGGTTTAGGCGGAAGTTTGGCGTCAAGTCCGGTCGCTGCCTCCGGATTCGAGTCGGGTGGGGACGGATTGACGTTTTCCTCGACGATTTCCGGTTACTCGTCTCCTTACGGGTATTCCTCCGATTATTCTGGAACTGGCGGCGAATTTTCCCTTGAGTTTGCTTCCGGTTCCGAGCCGTCTCAGTCTCCCTTAGCGACCCTTCGCGAACTTGACGGCACGGAAAAACTCCTTGCCGACGAACGAACAATCGCGTCTCGCGTCAATCTTGACGGAGTCGTTATTAGAAAGCGGGCGTCGGGAAACGTTATTTTTACGTTCATGCGTCTTTCCGACTCCACCCCGACGAAATTGAAGAAGAGTCGCGCCAAAGGCGTTAAAAACAGCGTCGCCGATCCTGTCTCGGGAATTAGCGAAGGGGAAGACTTAGGTTCCGTTCTCGGCGGTTCGCTTCTTTCCATTCCTTCCGGAATAACCGGAGAAGGACTTGGAGGCGGGCTTCGTTCCGCGCCGGGTTACGAAGACGATCCGCTGGCGGAGGCGACAATTCAGGAAGAACAAGAGTTTGTCAGCTTGTGGTCGGAACCGCTTCTGTTTTTTCCAAACGGAAAAACTTCCAGCGCCGTTATCGGTTTCGCAAGTATTGGCGAGTATTCGTTTTACTCGGAAATAGCGTTGCGAGGCATGACCGGAGTCGCGCGAATATCGGGAATCTCGGCTATACCTCCGGAGATGGATCCCAACCAGACGGCTTTGACGCAAGATCAACTGACGAGACTGCAGAATCCAGGCGCGACCTATTCCGACGATCAAAAAACCGATACGATTCGCGGCGGTTCCCTGGCGGATCCGACGATTGATTTAGCCGCTCCAACTTCATTCCAAGGCGACGTATACGGCTCTTTTAACGACAATTTCGATTCCGACGCGAGCGCGATCGTCCCGTCGATTAATTACGGTTCGTCCGAACGACGTTCCGGTTATCGTTTCGACGAACGAGCGCCTGAAGGCGGTCAACCTTCGGACGCGGGGATTTCCGCAGTCGGCGACACGGGGGCCGGGGCTTTTGGCGCCGCAAGCGCGCTTTCGCCAGGTTTTCCCGCGTCAACAGGGAGCGCGAGCGAGTTTGGAGCGTCGAACGGCGCTTCAAATGTCGGCGCAAACGCCTCGTCCGCGTCAACGTCGGAACGAGACGATCAAGATCAAAACGACCGTTCAAAAACGGGAGGTTCGTTGTGATCAGACGCGGATTTACGTTGCTGGAAATACTTATAGCGCTCGCCGTTTTGGGAATGGGCATGGCGCTCGTTACGCAAATGACGACCGTCGCGGCTCGAAACTCGGAACGCGTCGAAGAGGACACGACCGTTCAGTTGGCGTGCGAGAATATGATGAACTCCATCCTCGCGGGCAATATGACGGCGACGATAGGCGTTTCAACTCCAATTCCCGACGCGCCCAATTGGGAAACGACGGTCGAGCTTCTCGACGGACCAATCGACAATCTTATCGCGATTCGCATTACGGCGCAACGTTACGAAATCGACGAAGTTCCTTCTCTGGAGCAGCCGGGCGTTTCCATTAAAACGCGCGTCGCGGACGCGGGACGTCGATTTGTCGTTAAGGAATGGGCGCGTCGCGCCGAAATCAAAACGCGGGTCGTCCGAACAAGCTCGACAGGCGAGACGACCGCAATCGACGGCTCGGGCGAAACGGTCTGGAACGATCTTGGAGCGTCGGACGCGCAAACGGGCGGCTTGGGAGTCGATTCGTTTGCGGATCCTTTCGCGGAAATCGACCGCGCGAACAACGCCGTTTCCAACGTTCGAAGCGGTTTGTCGGGCGGTCTTGGCGGAGGATTGAACACGCCCGATATGAACGCAAGACCTGATTTTGGCGGAAATATGAATACGCGGGACGCGTATCCGCGCGGTTATTAATCGACGATCACGTTTAGAATTACGCGACGACTCTCAAAATGAACGGTAAAACGAACAAACGACGTTACGGGAGAATTCGAGGGTTTACGCTCTTGGAGATGCTTCTCGTTCTTGCGCTGATCGTCGTTTTGTTAGGCGGCGTCGCCTCGCTGATTCGCGTTTTTTCGAACAGTTATTCCGCCGACGAACGCAGAGTCGGTCGCGCGCAACTCGCGCGATCGATTTCCCAAATGCTTGACGAAGATTTGGGCTCCGCCGTGCAGGATCCGATTCAAGCGGTCGCCGAAGACGCTAATCGTCAGTTCATCAGACATTTCGGGTTGCGCGGCGATTCCCGTTCGTTGCAAATCGACGTCGTTCAACCGAGCCTTTTTGCGAACACGGCTTCCGCCGACGAAAATCAGCGCGTTTTTTCCGGCGGCGACAAGTCGTCCGACGCGCGTCAGGTTCCCGAACTGAAGACCGTCTTTTACGAATTCGTTCCGATTAACGCGTTGGAAGACGATCCCGACGATCAAACGAATTCCGCCGATTCGAACGGTATTTCCGCAGGCGAGGATTTAGGTTCCGCGTTGGCGGGTTCTCTGTCGAGCGTCGCGAACGCGGATCTTGACGGCGAATTTGGGGGCGATCAAAGCATTGTCGACGGCGCGTCGTTTTGGGACGAAACGCGTCAACTGGCGCAAAAGTTCGGTTTGTCGCGTCGAGAACTCGATTATGAAACGCCGGACGAGGAAGACGGCGAGAGCGAAAGTTATTCGGGTTCTTACGGCGCGACGATCGACCGGGAAACCGGCGCCGCAAACGTCTTGCTTTCCGGTTCGCTGACGTCGGCTCCCGACGCGCGAAAATCTCGGCTCGCGTCGACCGATTCCCCGACAGACGCTTTCACAGGCGTCGACGACGACGCGAGGAACGTTTATAAAGAGCCGATGACGGCGGTTCAAATCGCGATGGATTCCGACGACGGAACGACTTGGGCGCCTGAAGTTCTCGACTGTAGATTTAGCTATTTTGACGGTTCCGATTGGTTGGAGTCTTGGGATAGCATTGAGAAAAAAGGACTCCCAATCGCCATTAAGACGGAATTGAAGTTGGCGCCTCTCGACGACGTGGACCTTTACCGCAGCTCGCCTCTTCTCGCGTATTTGCCTCCGGCTCCCGATCCGGAAACGATTTCCAAACTGAAAGCGCGACTGCTGCAAACGGAAGACGACGGCGTCAACGCGAGCCGTCTGACCGGTTCGTTGACAAGAACCGTCGCGCCGACTCGAGGAACTCCCGTCGACGTCTTTAATTCGTACAGACCTCTTGAAACGTTTCGCGCGGCGTTTGAAGGAGTCCGACTGGATTCCGCCAATTCTTCCGCGTTTTCGCAAATTGCTTATTCGGCGGAATTAACGCGTGCGTTTGAAAAGGAGGCGGAAGACGCGGCGTCGCTTGACGGCGCCGGCAGCGACGAAGCCGCGGAGCTTGGAATTGGCGGCGGGCTTAACGGAACGTCCGAAGGTTCCGCGTCGGGAAATCTTGGCGGCGCGTCGACGCGCGCCGACGGCGATCCCGCGTTTAAGGCGATTCAAGAGATGATCGCGAACGGCGCGGTCTTTAACGAGTCCGGAGTTTGCGTCGATTTCTCAAACGACGGGTCGTACGTCACGCTCGAACAAATCGCGACGGAAATCGGCGTCGCCGAGCCGATCGTCTACGAATTGATCGTCTATTTGCCGACGACTCCTTTGAGCCGCGCGACGACGTTTGAGCGAAGGAAACCGACCGTTACGCGAGTTGGAAACGCGTCTCAACGAAGGAATGCGAACGCCAATTCGAGCGGAGCGCGTCGCGAGCGCGGCGAAAATCCTTACGCGACCGGCCGCGCGCGACGGTTCCAGGAGCGCGCTCGGACGGAACGGACATTTTCCGAGCGTTCCTCAAGAGATCGAAATCGCGCCGAACGTCGAACCGCCGATCGCGGCGCCGCGAATCGCCAGGTCGCCGAACGCGGAACGTCCGCGCGACAAAGTTCCAACGAGCGCGTCGCGAGAGAGCGGACGGGCGCGCCGGAACGCGGATCGGGAAACAGATCTTTCCAGGAACGACGCGGCGCCAACGGCGGCTGGACGGAATCGGAATTGAGCGAAGCGTCGGGGACGATTCCCGGCGTCGTCGACGGGTCGCGCGCGGGCGGCGTTCCCGTTGATCCGGGCTTTTCCGAGATTCCGTCGATTTCTCCGACGGCTGCCGCAGGATTGACCGGAGGTCTTGCCGGAACCGGCGGCGCGACGCGAATCGACGGTTTGAGTCCGTTTGCTATCGTCGACGAACAAAACGCGTCGATTCCGTTTGCGGGCGCAAATTCCGCGTTCGATCAGTTGGGAGACGCGTCGACGCCCGGTCTTATTGAAGATCCGACCGGCGCCGAAGGCGTCGTTTCGCCGACGTCGACGCCTCAAACGCCGCGCCAGCGACAGACTTGGATTCGCGGCGGGAAATGAAACGTATTGTAAACCAACATTGGGTCGGCGAAACGTCGACGCCGGGAGAAGTCGATGAAAAATCAATCTATCGAGACTCAACAAAAGAAATCATCCGCCGCAGTCGGTTCCGAGCCGACGCGAAAGCAGGTCTATCGCTTGTTGATCGTCGTCGCGTTGGGAATCGGATTTGGCAAAATTGTTTCCGTCGATTCCGTCTATGATCGCGCGATCCAAAACTATCGACTTCAACAGATTCCCAAGACGCTCGAAAACAAAGCGAAGGAGTTGTCGGACAAAGGAGTCGAGGGGGATCGTTTCAACGCCGAGATGAACCGCGTTTATCAGGCGGCGTTGGCGGACGCCGACAAGGCGCGTCCAACTCTGTCGGCGAACGACCGGAGTCGCTGGGCGACGATCCGCGCGCTGGTCGAGCCAAAGATGCGCGTCTATCGCTACGCGCCCGTCATGGACGCGGCGGAAACGAGCGCGAGGATTAAGGAGCTTAACGACTCCAATCCCGAGAGTTTTAAAACGATTGGTTTTAAGTATTATCCCTCCGAGTTGTCGCGCAACACGAGTCTTGTTTGTCCCGAACAGTTTACCAGGGAAAAGGCGGAAGCGAGGCGTTATCGCGCGAAATGCGTTCCCTACGCGATCGACAATGTTTGGGAGACTCCAGGTTGGGACTCGATCGACGTCGTGAAGCACGGCTTGAAAGACGAAGTTTACGATCCGTCCAATCCCTCGTCCGGATACGTCTATTCGAGCAAGCCGACGCTTCTTCCCACCGTCATGGCGGGACCGTATTGGATCCTTTTCAACGTCTTTCACCTGTCGTTGGCGGATCGTCCCTTCGAAGCGGTTCGACTATTGTTGATTATCTATAATCTTATTCCGCTGGGAATAGCTTTTTTGTGCCTTGCGTCGATCGTCGATTCGTTCGGCAAGACCGACTGGGGACGCTATTTCGCCGTCGCGACGATACCGTTCGCGTCGTTCGCGATCACTTTTGTCGCGACGTTAAACAATCATCTTCCGGGATTTGTCTGCATATCGATTTCTCTTTGGGCGGCGATGAAGACGCTTCGGGAAGGAAAGACGAATTGGTTTTATTTCGCGTTTGCCGGGTTCTTCGGCGCGTTTGCCGTCGCGTGCGAACTGCCGTGCCTGGCTTACGCGGGGCTGCTTTGCGTCTTTCTGGCTGTCCGTTATCCTCTGAAAACGCTCGCCGTTTCCGTTCCGTTTGGTTTGATTGTCGCTTGCGCGTTTTTAACAACCGATTATGTCGCGCATCAATCGATCGTTCCCGCCTACGCGCATAAACGCGATCATATGGCGCTCGCGCTGGAAAACGCCGAACAGACTCGAGACGGCGAAACGCCGAATGTTTCGTTTGATCCAAACGACTGGTATTACTATATGTATTATCCGTCCGGCAAAGCGCGCGATCCGAAAAACGCGCGACTTTCCCACTGGGCGAATCGAACCGGAATCGACAAGGGCGAGCCGTCGATCGCGCGTTACGCGTTCCACTCGACGATTGGCAGTCGAGGCGTCTTTTCTCTTTCGCCCGTGTGGTTTTTGAGCGTTTTGGGCGCGATAGCGCTCCTCGCGACTAAAAAAGACCGTCAAGGCCGTCGCGCGCTCGGCTGTATGACGCTTGTCTTGACGCTCGCGTTTTTCGCTTTTTTCCTGACTCGCGATCAGGGCGATCGTAATTATGGCGGCGGAACGTGTTTTCCGCGCTGGTTTTTCCCGTTGATTCCGTTGTTTATTCCGTCGATGACGCCGATTGTCGACGTTCTTTCCAAATCGCGCGTCGGCAGGGCGCTCGCTTATCTCGCTCTCTTTATCGCGACGGCGTCCGCAGCTTATCCGACGTGGTCGCCGTGGGTTTCGCCGTGGTTGTATCAACTTGCCGTCGACTGGAATTGGATGAAGCCGTATTGAAAAATTTTTAAAGTTGTGTAAAACTATGCGGGGGACGGGTTTTATTGAAAGCTTCGTCATACCGTTCAATGAAAAAGACGACCGCTAATGGCAAAAGATAAAAAAGAAAAGAAAAAGGAAGACGACGGAATCGAACGCGTCGTGAGCGAGAATCGTAAGGCGAAATTCGATTACGACGTCCTCGAAACGCTCGAGTGCGGAATCGCGCTCGTCGGGAGCGAAGTTAAGAGTTTGCGCAACGGGACGATCTCGTTGGCGGAGTCATACGCGCGCGTTCGCAACAACGAAGTTTTCCTGGTGAATTGCGATATTCCCGAATATATCGACGCGAATCGTTTTAATCACAAACGCAAGCGCGACAGAAAACTTCTGCTCCATAAGCGCGAGATTCATCGTTTCGCGAAACGCGCGATGGAAAAAGGGCTGACGCTCGCGCCCTTGAAACTCTATTTCCGCAACGGGCGCGCGAAATTGCTTTTGGGATTGTGTCGCGGCAAACAAGCGTACGACAAGCGCCAGACGATCAAAAAGCGCGAATCGGAACGGGGGCTGCGTCAAATTAAGATGTTTCGTCGCTGACCGCGTCGACGGGAAACGTTATGAGTCGAGCGGAAATCGCGTCGAAGAAGGAACCGTCGCCGCCTTTTAATTTTCAGCGCGCGCGCGACGCGTTGTTGGAATGGTTCGCGACGAACGGACGACGTTTTCCGTGGCGCGACGATCCGAGTCCGTATCGCGTTTGGATCAGCGAGATCATGCTCCAGCAGACGACGACTCGGACGGTTCTCGGTTATTTCGAACGTTTTCTAAAGCGTTTTCCCAACGTTGAATCCCTGGCGGCTTCCTCCGAAGAGGAAACGTTAATGTATTGGGAAGGTCTCGGGTATTATCGGCGCGCGCGCTCTCTTCGCGCCGCCGCCGTCGAGATCGTCGAACGCTTTGACGCGCGATTTCCTTCGGAGTACGCCGACGTTCTCTCGTTGCCCGGCGTTGGACGTTACGCGGCGGGCGCGATTATGTCCTTCGGTTTTGACAAGCGCTTTCCTATTCTTGAGGCGAACACGACGCGCCTTCACGCGCGTCTTACGGGATTGCTTGAAGAAACGACAAAATCGTCGTCGCAGCGTCTTCTTTGGAAATTTGCCGAAGATTGGCTTCCTCGCGAGACCAAACGCCGCGTTTCCGGTTGTTATCGCAACATCAACGGGGCGCTGACCGATCTTGGGCGACTCGTATGTTCGCCCGTCGGACCTCGTTGCGAGGCTTGTCCGCTGGTCGAACAGTGCGTCGCTAACCGATTGGGATTGCAGGAACAAACGCCTGTTTTGAAGAAAAAGTCGGAACCGATCAAGCGCGTCGACGTCGCCCTGCTGATCGTTCGCGCCGATCTTAAACGCTCGGATAAAGTCGGCGAGGTGATCGGCGCGTCGAAATCTCCTTCCGACGTTTTGTTGATTCGTCGCCCCCGAAACGCCCTATGGGCGGGGTTGTGGGATTTTCCGCGTTTCGAAGTCGTCGATTCTCGTTTCGTCAAGGCAAAGTGTTTTTCAGACGACGCGTCTCTGTCGGAGCGGTTGCAGTTCTTTCTTGAAGAAGAAGTCGGGGCTCCGCCGAACGATTATCGCGTCGGACGAACGGTTGCGACGACGCGCCATTCGGTGACGCGTTATCGCGTGGAGCTTCACGTTTGTCAACTTGCAGGAACATCGGTTAATCTCGTTCGCGCCGCCGAAAAGACGCTCTTCGATTCTCTCGCAAGCTCCGTCGACTCAGGAGAACGCGACGAACTTGAAACGAAACTGCGCGATCCGTCCTTTTACGCGAGGCAAGCCGAGGAATTGCGCTGGGTTCCGATATCGTCCTTATCCGACTATCCGCTTAGTTCGCCCGGTCGACGCGTCGCCGAACGGCTTGCCAGGTTTGTTTCCTAATATTTTTATCGGTAATACGTTCTTTTTTCCTTCCTTTTGCCGTTTTTCCTTTGCGTCAACGTTAAATTATGGTAAAATAACGGCGTCAGATGAAGACTCCGCGCGTCGTTTTGACGCGCGGCCATTCCCCCTTTTGTCTCTTGGAAAGGACGATAACTATGAAATTTTGGGTTTCTTTAGTCGCCGCCGTCGCCTTATGCGGTTCAGTCGCCTTCGGGCAACCGGCCGACGGCCAACGCGGTCCTCGCGGCGGAATGCGCGGTCCGATGATGTTTGGTCCGATGGTCAATCCGGCCGACAAAGTTCCGCTTTTTGGCGATAATCTTGAAAACGCCGATTTCCCGGAAGGCGTTTGGTACTTTGACGACGACAAATGCCTTTGCGCGAATAAAGACGCCGTCATCTGGACGAAAGAAAAGTATTCCGCGTTTGTCTGCTCGTTTGAATTTAATCTCTCGGAACACACGAACGGAGGTTTCCTGATTCAGTCTTCCGACAAAGACAACTGGATTCCGAACACGATTGAGATTCAGCTTTTGGACGACAACGGTCAAGAACCTAACTACCACTCCTGCGGCTCGTTCTACGGCTTTAAAGCTCCCTCCAAGAATGTTACCAAAAAGCCCGGCGAATGGAACGAAATGATCGTCTTCTGCAACGGTCGCTCGATCAGCGTTAGGCTCAACGGCGAATTCATTAACCGCATTAACACCGCCGAATGGACCGACCCCGCCAAGAGTCCCGAAGGAACCGACATTGAAGAAAAATTCCATGGTCGAACTCTCGCGTCGTTCGAGCCTTACGGCTATATCGGTTTCCAAGGGTTGCACGGCAACGCGCCGATGAAGATTCGCAACGCGACGATCACGCCCATTAAGAACGCCGACGCGTCCGGCGAAGGCTGGGAATATCTTTTCGGCGAGAAACTTGAAAACGCCGACTTTGATCCGGAAGTCTGGTCGATCGACGACGAGGGCGTCCTTCATGCAACCAAAGACGAAGTTATTTGGGCGAAGGACAAGTTTGAAAACTTCGTTCTCGATTTCGAATACAACGTTACTGAAAAAGCGAACAGCGGCGTCGTCATTCAGGCGACCGAAAAAGAAAACTGGATTCCGAATTCGTTTGAAGTCCAAATCTTCGATTCGTTTGGTCGCGACGTCGACATGAGCGACTGCGGCGCGATTTACGGTCGTTGCGCGCCCGAGTTCAACGCGTGCAAACCCGCCGGCGAATGGAACCATATGACGATTACCTGCATAGGACCGTTTATTTCCGTCGTTTTGAACGATCAGCTTACCACCGTAATGAATAAACGTCTCTGGACCGAAAAGGATAAGAATCCGGACGGAACCGAGCCCTATAGCTGGCTGATCAACAAAGCTCCGTCGGAGACGGAAAACGCCGGTTTTGTCGGTATTCAAGGACTTCATGCCGGTCAGCCGGTCGCGTATCGCAACGTCAAAGTCCGCAAGCTCCAGTTTCCGCAACGCCCTCGTCCTCAAAACTGAGTCGTTTATCGTGTTAAATAGATTGTCGATTTGACGCGACGCGTTTCGTCGGCTCGCTTTTCGATCTACGGAAAGCGAGCCGGTTTTTTTTACGCTTCAAGAAACTAAAAAGTCCGATTCCAAAGGGAACCGGACTTTCGATATGATCAACAAACGAGAACGCGCCTCGTCTGCGCTAATCGACTTGCGTCAAGATCATTCGGCGGCGTC
>CAMZEO010000141.1 GCA_947305735.1 uncultured Planctomycetales bacterium
CAAAATCATCGATTACGGCAAATATAAGTATCAACAGAAGAAGCGCGTCGCAAAGCAACAAACGAATAAGACGCAAATAAAGGAATTGCGTTTGCGACCTAAGACGGGAGTCGCCGACGTTCAGGTTAAAGTCAACAAAGCGAAAGAGTTCCTTGCTAAAAAAGACAAGGTCGTGGTTTCGATTATTTTTCGCGGTCGCGAGATGGCTCACGTTGACGAGGGCGAGAAGCTGTTGAACGCCTTTATTGCCGAACTTGAAGAAGTTGCAAAAGTGGAAGCCGCTCCCAAACAAATGGGGAAACGTATGTGGTGCACGTTGGCTCCTAAGTGAGACGCTTTTTGTTTTTGTTCTATGTCGCGGGGCGTCTGTTTGGGCGGCGGACGCTCTCCCGCAGGGGCGGTTTCATTCCGTCGTCGTCGCGCGCGTTCGATTCTGTGAACCTAGACGCCGTTTTTACGACGCCGACGTCTTCTTGGGGCGTTTGTTTTAACGCGGTTGAAAAACGTTTTTATTTCGTTTTTGTCAATTGGCGCGTTTTGGTATAAAAGTGAAAGGACGCGTAATCGATGGCTTGGTTGGCAGATGGTTCCGACACGTTTAGAAAAACGGACTTTGGTTTAAGTCGTTCCGTCGTTCGCGTCCTTCCGGTTCTTTTTTTTCTTCTCTCTTTTAATCTTTGCGTTTTTTCGGAAGACGACGGTTCCGAGAGTTCCGCATTAATGCTTTCGGACTGGAATTTGGAGCAAAAGTTGGCCTCGACGGAGTCGCCGCTCCAGTTTCGCGTTGACAACACCATACGTTTGTCTCAAAACGAGCGGAAAGCGTCTTTTAAGTCGTCGACGGTCTTTTATGACGATTTTGTTTTTGACTTTGTTGGAGATAACGGCGAGATCGTCGTATATTCGTTTGTCGAGCGGAAATTTGAATTAATCGATCCTATTCGTCGAGTTCGCGCCGAATTGGAGCTGGACGAAATCGAGCGCTTTTTGTCTCGCGTTAAGCCGATTTTACGAGAGAAAGACGACAAATTTGTTAATTTTATGCTTGATCCAAAGTTCGAGACTTCTAAAAAAGAGGAAGAATTATTCTTTCAGAGTAAATTTATCGACTATCACATTGCGACGGAGAATTTCGAAAACGATTCAGTTGCCGAAGCGTACTTTCAATTTGCGAACGCGTTGGGAAAGTTGAACGTGTATATGAATCCCGGATCCGTAACCCCGTTGGCGCGTTTGGAAGCAAACAAGAGACTCGCCGAAGACTCGCGCTTTCCCAGCCGAATAGTGACAGACGTTTACCCTAACGGAAAAACGATCTTTACTAAGACCGTTCACATTGTCAACGAGTCAAGGTTGGCGCGACGTCTTTCCGAACGCGACCGGAATCGAGTAAACCGCGCGATACATTTTTTTGCTCAGTTTCCGCTTGTTAGTTTTAAAACGTATTTCGAGAAAACTACCGAGCGTTGACCGTTTCCCATTTCAACCAGACGAATCGCGGACGGTATTCTTCCGGTTTTTTTGCCAAGTCCCCTAGACGGTTAACATTGTAGGAAACGAGCGTTCCGTTTTCGTTGCTAAAAGACGGATGCGCCTTGGCGTTGTAGCATTTAACTCCGGGCATTTTTTGCGGGATTTCCGATTGATAGAAGACTATTTCTCGATCGAAAGGTCCGATTGGAGAGTTGCCGCAACGATATGCAATTCGTTCTCCTATTACATTTGGCGTGTAAACAAGCAAGTATTTTCCGCAGTCGGGACCGTATTGAAATGGGGAGACGGAGAATTCCGTCGATACGGCTTGGATAAGCGAGGCTCTTTTTTTTAAAACTGATTTACAGTCGCTTGTCCATTGTTCGCCGTCATAAAATTGCCATTGATCGTAGTTTAAAAATTGATCTCGAGGAACTCTGGCCGCAACCATATCTTTTCGACTAAATTCTTTGAATCTATCAACATAGCCGTATATATAGATATGTTGTTGATTCGGATCGTCGCAAATAGCGGCGCCCCAAACGACTTGCGCATTGTCGGTTTTGAATGAAAGAGGCGCGTTGGCGTCAATAACAATGTCTGAGAAATCGGGAAGTTTTGTTTCCTCGTTTAATCCGATCGTCACGGCGTCCACGCGCTTAGGCTTCCAGGCTTCGCCCGGCAGAATTGCTGAAATCCACGCGCGATTTCCAATGCGTATTCCGTCTTGAAGCCAGTAACGACCGTTAATTATATTCTCGAACACGGGACGACCGGGAGTATTCGTAAAAAAGAAACGTATTTTTTCCTTGTCAGGTTTATTTCCTTTCAGTATCGCGAACGAATGATTGACCATTTGCCATTGAGCATATTCGGAACCGTTATTTTGAGTTTGACCGCAAATAGTGTCGCTAAACCAAAATAACCTGATTGGATCATCGGAGAACTCGGGATCTAGACGGGCGGTTTCAGAATTGTAGTTCAAGTTTAACGAATATATGCCATCCGCGCCTAGCCAACCTTCGGTTTGTACGAAAAGGTTGTTCCAATCGGTCGCCAATTCCTGAGCCTGACAAACGCATATCGTAAGAAAAGCGATTAAGAAAAAACAAACGCGGCGTTTTGTTATATTCATAACGTTCTTTCTCTGTTTATTTCCTCTCGGAGATATAGACTCGCGACGATTTTTCAGGAAGACGTATCGCCTCGTCGACGCAAGGGCTGGGACCGTCATAATTAACGTAGATATCGTTAGGGAATTTTCCCGCAGTATCTAAAAATAATCTCCAGGAAAACATTGGGAGTTTAGAAAGAGCCGGAAAGTAGAAAGTCTGCGGATATGAAGACGCGTTAAACATCGCCAAAATATGGAAGCGCGCTTCCGGCGTCGCTTCGTCAAGAATGTCAAAGGGCATGTTGGCGTCAATTCCTTCGACGACGCGTTTCATTTCCTTTGAAAAAGCGGGGTCTTGTCGGACGTCGAGAGACGAAAGAAGGCAGGTTAACGTCAAAGTTTGCGAGCTGTTCCAATCAACGGTTCCTCCGCTCAGATCGAACCAAGAGACGTCGGGAAGCAAACCGGGTTTTTGCGGCTGACCGGTGAAAAAATTTCGACGGCGCAACGACGCTTCTTGACGTCGAAATTTGATAAGCGTTGAACAGAAACGTTTTAAATCTTCGCGCTTTTCCGTTAGAGACCAGTCGAACCAGGAAATGGAATTGTCTTGACAATACGCGTTGTTGTTGCCTCTTTGCGTTCTTCCTACTTCGTCGCCCGCCAGGATCATGGGGACGCCTTGACTGAGGAGCAACGTTGCGAAAAAATTTCGGATTTGACGAGAGCGAAGTTCAAGAATTTTCTCATCGTTCGTATCGCCTTCAGAACCGTAATTGCAACTGAAATTGTTATCGTCGCCGTCCCGATTGTCTTCTCCGTTATCGTAGTTATGTTTGTAGTTGTAGGACACTAAGTCATTCATCGTAAAACCGTCGTGCGAAGTGACGAAGTTGATGCTGCACGTTGGTTTTCTGCCGCGTCTCCGGTAAAGGTCGCTTGAGCCACAAATCCGAGTCGCGAACGAACTTAGAGTATAGTCGTCTCCGCGCCAGAACCGTCTTACGTCGTCCCGATACCTTCCGTTCCATTCCGCCCAACGTTTGGAACCGAATTCTCCTACCTGATAGGCTCCTCCCGCGTCCCACGCTTCCGCGATGATTTTGGCGTTGGCGAGGATCGGATCTTCCGATATCGTTTCCAGAACGGGCGGATTCCATACAAGATTTCCACTACGATCACGGCTCAAAATGGATGCAAGGTCAAATCGAAATCCGTCGACGTGGTAATTGCAAACCCAAGAACGCAAACAATTGAAAATCAATTCTCGCATCCAGGGACTGTTGCCATTAACGGTGTTTCCGCATCCGCTAAAGTTGACGAATGTTCCGTCTGTTTCAAGAAGATAGTAGTTCTTATTTTCCAGTCCCTTAAAAGAAAACGTT
The DNA here is from genome assembly GCA_947305735.1 of uncultured Planctomycetales bacterium. Taxonomy (GTDB): domain Bacteria; phylum Planctomycetota; class Planctomycetia; order Pirellulales; family Thermoguttaceae; genus RUG369. Next base: position 3,973 of record CAMZEO010000141.1, read on the forward strand.
TCATAATTCTGTCCGCGTTCCGCAGTGTGATTGAAAACGACGTCAAGGTAAACTTCCAGTCCGGCTCGGTGGAATTCTTTAATGGTTTGTTTGAATTCTTGAACCTGGGCTCCCGGTTCCCGGTTATAGGCGTAACCACGATGAGGGGCAAAAAAAGCCAGCGGGTCGTATCCCCAGTAGTTCGGCGTTTTGGAAACCGAACCGTTTGCCTCGTTTCTCGGAAACTCGTGAATTGGCATTAATTCGACGGCCGTGACGCCAAGCGACTTTAAATAAGGAATCTTTTCAATCAAGCCAAGAAAAGTTCCCGGCTTAGAAACCCCGCTTGTTGGCGAATTAGTGAATCCTCGAACGTGAAGCTCATAAATAACTTCGTCGGCGAGATTGCGCTTGATTCTCGGTTCGTCTTCCCAATCGAAATCGTCGTCGACAACCACGCATTTCGGAGGAAGACAAACGCCGTCCTTTTTGGGCAAAAAATCGCCGGCCAAAGCTCGAGCGTATGGATCGACCAGTCTTGCGTTGCCGTCAAAATAGTCGCCCTCCCGAGGATGATAAGGACCGTCGACTTGAAAGTGATAGAGGGTTCCGGCTCCAACTCCCGGCAAGAATAAACTCCACACGTCTCCCCAACGATCGCGTTCGGGATCAAGCGGCACAACGAGAGAAGGTTCCTCTTCCTGGGGAGAGTCGTAGAGCAATAATCTTGCGCCCGTAGCCGAACGACTTGCGAAAGAAAACAGCGTTCCGTCTTCTCTAAGATTGGCTCCGTAAGGGGACTGAAAGTACGAGAATTGGGTGGACGAACGAGCCATAACATTTCCCGGTTTCGCGTTTATTAACAGACAATAAAAATGGACGCGGAAGATTGCCGCCGCTTGTGTCCGGGTTCTTTTCGCGTTACAATAATATATCGTGAATCGTCGCTCGTTCAATAGGCGTCGAGGATGCGAATAATCCGAACGGTTTGGAGTGACATGATGAGTCGAGCGTCCTTTTCTTTAAAACAGAATTCAGCGTTTGTCTCGTCGTTTTTCAAGCGAGCGCTCGCGACGAAAGACGAAACGATTGCTTCCGTTCTTCTGTTTTTTTCGCTCTGGTTTTTTTGGAGCGTTCGTTACGGCGACTATCTGTACGCCGTTCAAGAGAATTCGCTGTTTGTTTTCCGAAGCGAGTTTCTAGTTCGTTGGCTTGACGCATGCGACGGAGTTCTTTGCTACTTATCCTCATTTTTAATCCAATTCTTTTACTTTCCCGCGCTTGGCGGAGCGTTGCTGGCCTTTTTAGGAGTTGCCGTTCAGCGTTCTACGGCTCGTCTCCTCGGTTGGCATGGCGGCGCTTACGCGGTCTCTTTTCTTCCGACTTGTCTTTTAACGATCGCCGCGACGTGGCATGGTTATTTCGTTTTTATCCCCTTTAATACGCCCCTTATGTTTTCCAGCCTTATGGGGCTCCTATTTGCTTACTTGGGGCTTTGGGTTTATAAGGCAATTAAGTCCTATTTTCGACGCGCGTTTTTTGGCTTGTGTTTCGTTGCGCTTGGGTATTTGTCTTTTGGCTGTTGGGCTGTAGTTTCAGGCGTTTTATTCGCTATTTACGAACTGACTCAACTCGGGACTGACGGAGTGGATTGGCGTGGAAATATAAGACGCTGTTTTGTCGCGGGAACAATTGCCTTGGCGCTTCCGTTGGCGTTGCAATTTTTTTGGCTATATTCTCGTTTACAAATATACAACGTTTTTGACGTTGGTTTGATTGAAGACGTGCGTTATGAACGCGATTCATTGACCGCGCTTTTTGCCTACGGACTGGTTAGAATCACGCCGTTATGCGTTTTTGCGCTTTACCTGGTCTCGCGTCTGTTCCTTTTTCGATCGTCGCCTCTTTTCTCGAACCGAAGAAAAAAGCAAAAGGCAAAGCGTTTGACCCCTCGCGCTAAGAACCATTCAAAGGTCGGCAATTCAACTTCGTCTAATAAAAACGCCGTATCTTTTGACGATTCGTTTGAAGACGAAGGTCGCGTTTTGGCAAGACGTCAAACGCTCCTTATTTACGAGTTGTTATTTCTAATGGGCGCGGTTACGTTTTGCGCTTCGTATCATACGCGCGCTTTTTTCGATTCTCTTTCCGCTTGCCGGGCTTTGTTGAATTCCGATTGGGAACGAATTCTTGAGATAGATTCTAAGAATCCGCGTCCTATTGGTCTAATGGTTGGTCTGCGCAACTACGCGCTTTTTAAAACGGGTCGACTTGCCGAAGAAGCTTTTGTTCGTCCGATCGGTTTCTACCAGACGCGAACGCTTTCTCTTGAAGACGACGCGAAAGCGCTAGCCGGTAACCCGTACTACCGTTTAAAAGTGAAATTACATCGAGCGAAGGCGTCTACCGAGAGTCAAAGTCACCGGGCTTACGCCGAGTTGCTGTTGTGTTATTACGGTCTATCCAACGCCGGAGCGCGAATGGCGACCGACAATTTTGTCGCGACGGATAATCGCTCGACTTCCTGTTTAAAGACGCAGGCCACGGCTGCGATCATTAACGGCGAAAAGAATTTAGCTCGTCGATATTTGCGCGAGATAGCTCAGACGCTTTTTCACAAAGATTGGGCGAATGTTCGCCTTGCTTTTCTTGAAACTCGCGATTTTTTAAAAGACGTTCGCGACGTCAACAACGATCTCGAATATCTGGCGTCTAAAAATGAACGGAACGACAGTTTAACGAATCTTCTTTCATTGTCTGAAGCCGCGGCTCGGTACGGAGTTGCCGTCGTCGATTTGGAGCGTTTGCGCGATTGCGTTCTTCAATGCAGGATGTTGCGTCCTTACGCCGACGAAATACGCTACGTTTTTCCTAATCTCACATATCTTATCGAATTGTTCAATTTAGACGAATACGACGCTTCTCCGATTGAAAGGAAGGAATTGATTTTGATTTCCGCGCTGATGCAAAAAAACGGCGATTTCTTTTTGAAGCATATCGACGACTACCTTTCTTTAAAAGGTTTTAGCAAAGGCGGCGCTCCTCGCGCGATTGAACAGGGCTACGCGACTTGGAGGTTCGCGCAATACGGTGATAATTGGCGCGATTGCGATTATCATTTTACTCCGAATACTCTCGAGGGGATGGACGGTTTTATTGAGTTTACTAAAACTGTTGGTCATGGTCCTCGGCAACAAATTATTTTGCGTCGCTATTGCGCCGGAACTTATTGGGGATTTGCCGCCGACGACTCCGTATACCAAAGAGATTACGATTGATAAAATAAGAGCCGTTAGTTATCAGGCTTAAAGATATTTAACGAACGATGAAAATGAAAGTTTGTTTCAACCTGGCGTCGAGAAACGTTTGTAGAAATCTCTTATGCCTCTGTTTCGTTTCTTTGCTTTTTTCCTTTGGATGTTGTCGGCGTTCTGTGCCGGCGACGTTTGAAGAACTTGAGGTATTTCCCGCGATATATCCCGATTACGTGGAAACAACGTTGCCATTAAATATTGCTCCCGCCAATTTTAGAATAGACGTTGAAGCAAACGAATACGTAACGCGGCTGATTACTTCTGAAGGTTCCGCGTTTCTTTTTTCAGGACGCGACGTGGTTTTTCCGGAAAAACAATGGCGCCGAGCGCTTGAAGAATCCAAGGAAGGAACATTATCCTACGAAGTTTATGTTCGTCAGAGATCCAAATGGAAGAAATATAAAACGTTCAAAAATAACGTGTCGTCCGATCCGATCGATCCTTGGATCGCCTATCGTTTGATAGAACCCGGCTATGAGTTTGGACATCATATTTGTTTAGCTCAACGTTCGTTAGAATCGTTTGCAGAAGACGTGTTTGCCGACAATCGTTCCGCTTCGACTTCTCCCTGTTTAAATTGTCACTCCTTCCAGAATTGGAAGACCGAGCGTTTTTTGTTTCATTTCCGACAAAACGGAGTCGACGCCGCTAAACCTGGAACGATAGTTGTTGATGGAAAATCCATTCATAAAATCAGCGCGCGTTATGAAATTGCGGGAAGCGCCTGCACTTATCCGTCCTGGCGACCGACTGGCGATTACGTCGCTTTTTCCGTGAATCAGACGCGGCAGTTTTTCCATTCCTTGTCGACGCAAAAGTTAGAAGTGTATGATTTCGCCTCCGATCTTGTATTGATAGACGTCGTGAAGAACGAGCTTATTCCGATTTTTCATACGACGAACGATTTTGAAACTTTTCCCAACTGGTCTCCGGACGGAAAGTCTCTTTACTACTGCAACGCCCGCGTTGAAATAAAAACCCCTTTAAATTCTCCCGAAGCGCGTCAACGAGAGATCTGTAAACGAATTGACGATTTTCACTATAATATTATGAAAATTGATTTTGACGAGACAACAAAGTCCTTTGGAACTCCGGAAGTGATTGTCGACGCCGCGTCTCAGGATAAAACGGCGCTTTTTCCGCGAATTTCTCCCGATGGAAATTTTCTTGTTTATACGATGGCAAAAAGCGGAACTTTTCCCATTTGGAGACCGGAAGCCGATTTGTATATCAAGGACTTGCGTTCGGGAGAGGAGCGACGACTTGACGAGATTAATTCCGACAACACCGATAGTTATCACAGCTGGAGTTCTTCCGGAAAATGGCTTGTGTTCAGCTCTCGACGCGAAGACGGACAATACACTCGGCTTTATTTCACTCATATCGACGAACAAGGACGGGCTTCGAAGCCTTTTGTGCTCCCTCAAAAAGATCCGCGCCATAATTGGAATCGATTTAAATCGTATAATGTTCCCGAATTAATTTCCGAACGTGTTGACGTGAACGAACGCGCTATTGTCGACGCTTTTAACGAGAAGCCTACTGCTACTGCCAACAGATAAGGAATAGTTGGATGAAACGTTTCTGTTTCCTAATACCATGCGCTTTTTTGTTCATTTTTTTCTTTATTTCGAAATCAAACGCTCAGGTTGAACGTTACGAACGCGTTGTATTGTATTGCATAAACGACGTCGACGGTCGCGCTTCGATCACGTTCGACGGGTTCCGCAAGGCTTTTTTGACGCAAGATTCTATTATTTCGGAAGCGACGTCAGATTCTTCTTTCAGCATTTCCAATTTGTCTGAACTTAAAGAAGCAATTGGCAAAATTCCCGATTGGGATTCCGTCAAAATAGGAGACGCGGTTGGCAAAGAACTTGGAGACGTTCTTGAAGCAAGTCTCCGCGTTGAGAATAACGAAGTCAAGGAATTAATGATCGACAGGCGTTTGAAAAGACCTGTCGTCGGCGTTTCCTGGACTGGCGAAAATGTTTTTTCTGGAGGGCAGCGCGTTGTTTCCGAAGCGCTTTTAAAGAACGGAATGCAGGCGTATTTGATACCGCAAATTAAGGATGAAGCCGATTGCGATCAATTCCTTTCGAATCTGGAAGGTTTTGTCATGCCCGGCGGAACCAACATGAACCCTCAACTTTACGGAGAAGTTCCTTATCCTCACGGCTCCGCGAAAATTGACGACGCCCGCGATACAAACGACGTTCTTGCTACGCGGTGGATTTTGCGTCATAACGTGCCCGGATTGTGGATTTGTCGCGGAGTTCAAGCGTTAAATGTGTCGAGGGGAGGAGCTCTTATTCAAGACGTTCCCACCTATCTTGCGACGCTCGTGTTGAAAGACGAAATTCCCTACCAAAAGGCGGAACCTATTCCCGACAAGGGCGCGCCCGGACTCGTCGTCGCAGACCCCGACGTTCCTTGCATGCCTCGTCATTTTCGAGCGATAGTCAACGGCGTGAATCATTTTTCCGCTCGTCATTCGTTAGGTTCTCGCGAGCGTCCTGAAATATCCGCCGATTCAAAATTTCTCCTGCCAATCGTTGGACGTAATTATTATCCGTCTGTTCTGTCGTGGCATCATCAAGCGGCTGATCCCGATAGAATTGGCGAGGGATTAACTGTTGTCGCTCGTTCTCCCGACGGCATTATCGAAGCGTTGGAATTTCAAGCTAATGATTTCGCGTTGGGAACTCAATTCCATTTTGAATACGACGCGAACAATGAAGATCAGGAATTACAACGTTTTGGATGTTCGTTCTTCAAGGCTCTTTATCGTTGCGTTTTAGATAGACGGACGCGTTGATCGTCGGAAAAACGTTCTTTTTTTTACTGGTGAGAGAATAAAAAATGAACCGCTTAGCGTTGCTTTTATTGACGTTGTTCGTTTCGACGCCGTCGTATGCGTCCGACTCTGAGACGCGACTATATGAAAACGCGGTCTTATATTGCGTTTCCGATTCCGACGATCAGAAGACGATAATGTTCGACGGTTTTCGGATTTCGCCCCTTGCTGACGAGACTGTTGTTGTTGACAAAACTTCAGGCGGGATTGACTGTTTGACAAAGCTCGGCGTCGCTATAGGAACCGCTCCAAATATTGAAGACGCTCGACTTGGAGATACGTTAGGCGACTCCTTAGGAGACGCGTTATACGCGAATATTACTCTTTCAGAAGGAATAGTCGTTCAAATTGACGTTATCGAACGTAAGGCTCGTCCCGTTGTCGGCATAGCATGGTCTGGAGCGAACGACGTTCCTTCTTCCGCTAAGCGCGTTGCTTCCGCGTTGTTACGAAACGGCGCTAAAGTCGCGTTTTTGAGGGGCGTTTCAAACGACGAGGAGTGTCGGTCTACGCTCGAGACGCTTTCTGGTATTTTCGTTCCCGGCGGAGGGGACGTTAATCCCGTTTTATACGGAGAAGAAGCATATCCGCACGGGTCGATCGAATGGAACGATGCTCGCGACGTTTCAGACGTCTTAAGGTCCCGTGGGGCAATTGAGAACAATGTACCCGGTCTATGGGTTTGCAGAGGCGAACAGGTTCTGAACGTTGCTTTGGGAGGCGGACTGATTCAGGATATTCCGTCTCATCTGGGGGCTTGCGTTCAGGACGGTGTTTTTCCCGTTA
>CAMZEO010000142.1 GCA_947305735.1 uncultured Planctomycetales bacterium
CGTTCGCGTCCCCGTCACTCTTAAAGAGGCCGCGTTGGGCGGAAAAGTCGACGTCCCGACTCCTCACGGCGTCGTGAGCGTCAAGATACCCGAGGGCGCGACGACCGGATCCAAGTTGCGCGTCAAGGGTTTCGGCGTCCGACCCGACAAAGGAACCAACGGCAATTTATACGTCGTTTTCGAAATCGCGCTTCCTCAAACGTGGTCCAAAGAAGACCTGAAACTTCTGGAAAAAATGAAGCTCGACGGCTCCAATCCGCGCGAGAAACTCGCGTTTTAACCCGCCGCGCGCGATTGACGTCGAGCGGTCGCGCGCTTGCTCAAAAGGCGCGCGGCGCGAAAGGAACGTCGATATGGGCTCTTTGTTCGATTCCGTCGAGCGTGAAAATCGTATGCGCGCGCTTCCGCTCGCCGCCAGGATGAGGCCGCGCCGACTCTCGGAATTTGTCGGTCAACGTCATTTTCTCGGCGAAGGAAAATTGCTATATCGCCTTCTCAAAGCGGATCGGCTTGGATCGACGATCTTTTACGGACCTCCGGGCGTCGGCAAGACGACGCTCGCTTATCTGCTCGCCAAGGAAAGCCGCGCGGTCTTTCGACAGCTTAGCGCCGTTTCCGACGGCGTTAAGACGCTTCGCGAAACGCTTGAACAGGCGAAGGAACGTCTTTCGACGTCGGGCGCTCGCACGCTTTTGTTTATCGACGAAATTCACCGCTTTAACAAGTCTCAGCAAGACGTTCTGCTTCCCGAGGTGGAGCTGGGCGTCGTCACGCTCGTCGGAGCGACGACCGAAAATCCGTTCTTTACGATCAATAACGCGTTGCTGAGTCGAAGCCGCGTCTTTCAGTTTGAACCGCTTGACGAAAACGACGTCAAAGAGCTTGTTCGACGCGCCGCGACCGATCGCGAGCGCGGTCTGGGCGCGTTCGACGTCGAACTTCGCGAAGACGCGCTCGACGCGCTCGCCGCTATTTGCGACGGAGACGCTCGGCGCGCGTTGTCCACGCTTGAGGTCGCGGTTCTTTCGTCGCTTGACGCGAACGTCGACGTCTACGATCGAACGAGCGCGTCGCCGCCTTCTTCGACGAAAATCGTTCTGACGAAAGAACTCGTCGCGGAGTCGGCGCAACGCCGGACGATTTCCTACGACCGCGACGGGGACGGGCATTACGACACGATCAGCGCGTTGATCAAGAGCGTTCGCGGAAGCGACCCCGACGCGTCGATTTACTGGCTCGCCAAGATGCTCGAAGGGGGCGAAGACGTCAGGTTTCTGGCGCGAAGACTTGTGATTTTGGCGAGCGAGGACGTTGGAAACGCCGATCCGAACGCGCTTCAACTGGCGGTCGCCTGCGCGACCGCTTGCGAAATGGTCGGGTTGCCCGAATGTAGGCTCAATCTCGCGCAAACGGTCTGCTATTTGGCGTGCGCGCCGAAGTCGAACGCCTCGACGAACGCGATTTTCGCGGCGCTCGCCGATATTCGCGACGGGAGAATTTTGCCCGTCCCGCGAATTCTAAGGGACGCGCATTACAAGGCGTCGGTCGATTTGGGACATACGGGGTATCGGTACGCGCACGACGCGCCCGGCGCCGTCGCGGCGCAGGATTATCTCGGCGTCGACAAGGAGTACTATGTTCCGACCGATCGCGGGGCGGAAAAAGAAATCGGCGAGCGTCTCGAGCGGATTCGCGCGGTTCTGCGTTCGGCGAAGGGCGCGGACGAAAAACCTCGCGCCGAATGCGTCGAAGGCAAACGCGCGGGCGAAAAATAGGCGGACGACGCCGTTTTGCCATTCGGTTTTTTTTTGTCGTCGGTTTTGACAATTCGCAATATGACGGATGTATGAATTGGCGGGAAACGCAAGGGCAAGTTTTTTTGAAAATTGCCGATTTTGTTAGAATTTAATTGACGCCTCGGGATAATCAACTTAAAATTAGGAATAAGCGTAATAGCGCGTCGACGCGGAGGGAGCGTCGTTTTCCCTTCGTTGGCTCGGCTCTCCCGGAGCCTGCGTTTGAGTTGGCGCGTCGGCTGTTATAGACGGACTCGCGCTGGACGTCCGTTCGTAGAGGATAACCTTACACATGCGTAATGAGCAGGGCGTCATTATCTCGCTTATTGTTTTTATTGTCTTGACGTTGGCTTTCAGCGTCGGGACGTATTTCGGCGCCAAGGGATATAACGAGAAAAAAGCGGCTCTTGAAACCGCGCGTTCCGAGTTCAAGAACGCGCTGGCGGAAAGAGATTCGTTGGCCGTCGATCTTAAAAATTTCAAGTCGAAGTTGGGTTACGGCTTCGGTTCCGCCAGGGAGATTCTTGAAGGGACGGAAGGTTCCGAAACGCGCAAAGCGTCGGGAGCCGACGTCGGCGATCCCGTTCACTACAACGGAATGGTCGACGAGCTTGAGTCGCTCGCCTCGACGTTTAACGACGCTTCTTTTAGAGACGTCTCGTTTAAAGAGGGCGTTCGCAAGCTGAAAGATAAAATCGCCGAAACAAACAAGCAGATCGCCGATCGTATTAGCGAGCGCGATTCCGCAGTCGCCGACGCGCGCGCGCAAATCGCGGACTCCGCCAAGGAGAATTCTCGCTTTGACGCGAGCGTCGTCAAGAAGATGACCGACGTCAAAGCGGAGCTTGACGCGACCGACGAAGATTACTCCAAGTTGACCGACGACTTCAACGCGCAGACCAAAGAGTTCGACGTCGCCAAACGCGAGGCGAGGGAGTCGGTTCTTCTCGCGAGAGAGGCGACCGAGAAAGAACGCAAAGCGGTCGACAGGTTCGCCAATATCAATATGGATCTCAGCCGTCGAATCGACCTCCTCACAAACGCCGATTTCGAGGAAGCGGACGCCGTCGTTATTTCGACCGATCAAGCCGCGCGTTTCGTGCGGTTGAACGTTGGAACCGCCGACGGAATTCGCCCGCTCACCAAGTTTAACGTTTTCCCGAAAACCGCTTTGGAAAAGGGCGGAGTCAAGGCGAAAGCCAGCGTTCAGGTTGTTCAGACTCTCGAGGAACACGTCTGTCAGGCGCGCATTCTTAGCGACGACAACAATAATCCGATCGAACCCGGCGACGTCGTTTTCACGCCTCTTTGGCGTCCCGGCGATATCTACCGTTACGCGCTTGATTATCGGCCCGATATTAACGGGGACGGCGTCAGCGACCTTGGCGAAGTGTACAACGCGATTCAAATTTCCGGCGGCGAAGTCGTCGCTTATATCGACGATCAGGGCGTCGTTCACGGCAAGATCACGCCCGACGTGTTCCGTTTGATCACGACGGACGAAACGATCGACGAACGGCTTGCGAAGTCCGGCGATATGTCCGAAGAAAGGAAAGCGAAATTGGTCGAGGAACGCGAGGCGTTCGTCAATTCCGCGGAAGAAAACGGCGTTCGTTCGTTGCGTCTGTCCGACCTGCTCGTTCAGCTGGGGTACAAGCGCACTGAAAATCTCGCCCGATATAAGAAGAGTCGAGAGGCGGGCGAGCGTCAGTCCGCGGCGTCGAAGACGTCCGTCGGTTCCGAACTCGTTATTCCGATCTTTACCAATTCAACCGACGAAATTATTCCCGGCAGCGTCCTTCCGTATCACGGAAACGACGGCGAGGCGAAGGCTACGGGAGAGCCGGAAGTCCAGTTTCGGAAACGAACTCCGAAAGAATGATTTTTTCCGAGCGCGGCGTTTTTGAGGCGTCGCGTCTTTATCGCGTCATATTTAAGAGAAGCTCTTCGTCGAACTTGATTAGAACGTCGCGTTCGGCGTCACATATTCAGGCGGCGCGCTTCGATAGCCGCCGTCAAGGAGAATATCAATGCGAAATCAGGGCGTCGTCATAACGAACGTTGTGTTTATGATGTTGGCGTTGTCTACGGGGACGTCGACGTACTTCCTGTTCAACAACGTTTCCGAGAAAGGACAAGAAGTCAAAGCGTTGACCGCCCAAACCGGCGAAATCAAGTCGGAGGTCTCGCGCATGACGTCCGACTTTAACGACCTGAAGGAAAAACTGGGGTACGAGGCCGTAGCCGACGCCAAAGAACTCGACGAAACGATGCGCAAAGACGTCGAAGACGCGCTGGGAATCGCGGAAACGAATTCCACTTACCGCGACGCCGTCGTCGCGTTGCGCGAGAACCTTATTCGAAAGAGGGCGGAGCTTGCGGACGGCTACCAATCTCAACTCGACGAGGCCGAGCGCGTTTCCGCCTCGGAAAAGAATAAGACGAGCGCGCAGAAAGCGACGTTCTCCAAGCAGGAAAAGGCTCTGGACGACGACCACGCCGCGGCGCTCGCTTCGGCGACTGAAACGAGGAATTCTCTCCAAAAGAGCTTTGACGCGCAAACGTCCGACCTGAACAAGCTGGTTTCCGACACTCGCGCCGACATCAAAGAGGCGAATCAGGAAACCGCCGATTTCAAAGAATCGAAAGAACGTTTTGCCAAAATTAACAGGGAACTTCGCGGACGCGTCGACGAATTGTCCAACGCCTCTTACGAAAGCGCCGACGCGCAAATTATTTTCGCCGATCAGTTCACGAAGACCGTTCGTCTTAATATTGGCGAGCGCGACGGCGTTCGTCCGCTTACCACGTTCAATATCTACGCGCCCGACACGCTCGATATGCAAGGCGCGGTCGCGAAGGGAAGCGTTCAGGTCGTTCGCGCTATCGGCGAACACGTTTGCGAGGCGAAAATCCTCGAGGATCAGATGTCGAATCCCGTTCAGAGCGGCGATTTGGCGTACACGCCTCTGTGGCGTCCCGGCGAAGTTATCCGTTACGCTCTCGACTTCCATCTTGATATAGACGGCGACGGAAGGAGCGATCTTGCCAAGTTGATGATGCTCATTCGCTCGTCCGGCGCGGAAGTCGCGTCGTATGTCGACGACGAAGGCGTCGTGCAGCATATGGACAAGATCGGACCGGACGTCTATCGCGTCGTCGTTTCCGAGGAGTCCGTCGCCGACGTCCTCGAGCATTCCTACGCGCTTGACGAAGCGACGAAAGAAAAAATCTCGAAAGACGAACAGGGGTTCCTGAGAAAGTGCGAGGAGAATAGGGTTGAGAAAATCTATTTGAAAGAATTCTTAGAGAAGATCGGGTATAAGGAGACGGCGCTTGTGACCGAGTACGACGACGATCTTCGCGAGCAGCATGGACGCGAAGGAGTCGTCGAACTGTTGGAAAGCGGCGTCGGACGTCAGGTGGTTTCGCCCGGAGTCGTCGCTCCGATTTATGTCGACGGCGCTGAAAAGGCGCCCGAGTCTTCGGGAACGACCGCGCCGATTTATACCGGAACCAACAAGGGCAAAGCTCCCGAGTCGCCGGGCGTCGTCGCGCCGACTTACGATAAAGGCGCGAACAAGGCGGGTAAGTCGGAAGGCGTCAACAGCGATTACTACACCCGCAAGCGTCCCGATAAATAACGAGCCGCGGCCGCTTTTGGTTGCAAGGTTGCTTCCCCCTTCGTTCATGATTGCGCCCGACGTCGTTAGACGCAAGTAAACAGCAAGCCCGTTTCCGCGCCGCAAGAAACGGGCTTGTTTTCTTATTGGCGTTTCGACGATTTTCGACGGACTCATATTTCCGACAGAGTGAGAAAGAGAAATGGATCTTATTTTAATTTTTCGCGTGGCTTTGTTGGCGGTTATTCAAGGAATCGCGGAGTTTTTACCGATTAGCTCTTCGGGGCATCTGCTTGTGCTTGGTCGCGTTTTCGAGATTCCCGACGTTTTCCTTTTGACAATTCTACTTCATCTTGGCACGCTTTTTTCCGTGTTGGTTTTCTTCTTGCCGGAACTGACGGAAGTATTGCTTCATCGACGACGCGCGATTGCGCTGGTCGTCGTCGGCACGATTCCCACCGTCGCGATAGCGTTGGCTATCCAAAAATATTTTCCTCAATTTGAATCGAGCCGTTTGACGGCCGGTATTTGTTTTCTGCTCACCGGACTTATGCTTGTGACGATCTTGCGCAAATACAGCCGGACGGAATCGGAGGAATACTACGAAAAAATCGCGTATCAGGAAGAAGGGTACGATCCTCCCGTTTTGAAGACGATTGAGAACACGACCTGGTTCGACGCTCTTTTTATCGGAATCGCGCAGGGATTGGCCGTGTTTCCCGGACTTTCGCGCAGCGGTTCGACGATTTCGGCAGGCGTGTTGCGTCGTTTGAAGAACCAGTGGGCCGCCGAATTTTCGTTCTACCTTTCCATACCGGTTATCGCCGGCGGAGCCGCTTTGGAGATTCTGAAAGAGTTTAAGAAAGTCGGCAAAGAGAGCCTCGCGTCTCTTTTCCAGTTGGATTCCTACTTTGCCGTCTATCTGGGCGGCGCTTTTCTCAGTTTTGTCGTCGGATACATCGCGCTTTTTTCGTTAATGCAGACGCTTAAGGCTGGCAAACTCCATTACTTCGCGATCTGGCTCTTTATCGTCGGAACGGCGACGCTCGTTTGGACCGGTTACGATCATCGGGATTGGATTCTTCAAACGATCGACTCGTTGCAAACGCGATGATAAACGTTTTTAGCGCGTCGACGCGAAAGCGCGGTTTTTGCGAAAAAAGCTCGATTCCCGTTCCAAAAGAAGAAAAAACGGTTATAATAGGCGCGTCGTCGCGTCGCGAGCGCGTCGCGCAAACTTTTAACAAACGAGTCGCCGAACGTTCGGCGATCGGGCTCTCTTGATTTAGAGGCAGGTTCACTATGAAGGTTTTGGTACTCGGAAGCGGCGGTCGCGAACACGCTTTGGCCTGGAAACTTGGACAAAGTCCGAAAGTTAGCAAAGTTTACGTCGCGCCGGGCAACTCCGGAACCGCGCTTGACGCGGAAAACGTCCCGATTTCCGAAAAAGATTTTCCCGCGCTTATTCAATTCTGCAAGAAGACCGGGATCGATCTTGTCGTCGTCGGTCCCGAGGCGCCCCTCGCCGCAGGGGCCGTCGACGCGTTCGCGCAAGCCGGCATACGCGCTTTTGGTCCGAGTAAAAAAGCCGCCAGGATCGAAGGAAGCAAGATCTTTTGCAAAGAAGTATTGAACAAGGCGTGCGTTCCAACCGCTCGCGCGCAGGCGTTTTATTCCGCGCAAGAGGGCTATCGATACGTCGACGAAGGAGAGGAATGCGGCTACGTCGTGAAGGCGGACGGACTTGCGGCGGGCAAGGGCGTCGTCGTCGCGGGCTCCCGCGCCGAAACTAAAGAGGCGATCCGGCAAATCGCCGAAGATCGCGCTTTTGGCGACGCCGGCGCGAATTATCTTATCGAGGAGCGTCTTGTCGGTCAGGAAGCAAGCGTTCTCGCCATTACCGACGGACATACGATCGCGACGCTTCAGCCCGCCCAAGACCATAAAGCCGCTTACGACGGCGATCGAGGTCCGAACACCGGCGGCATGGGCGCCTATTGTCCCGCGTCGTTGGTTGACGACGACAAATTGAGATGGATCGAAGAAAGAGTTCTTCTTCCCACCGTCGCGACGCTCAACCGTCTTGACTGTCAGTTTAAGGGCGTTCTTTACGCGGGTCTTATGATGACGCCTCAAGGTCCGCGCGTGCTCGAGTACAACGCGCGTTTCGGCGATCCCGAATGCCAGCCGCTTCTTTTCCGATTGAAAACGGATCTTGTCGAACTTATCGAAGCGACGATAGACGAAAGACTTTCTGAAATTGAGCCGCTCGTTTGGGACGAACGCCCCGCCGTTTGCGTCGTCATGGCCAGCGAGGGATATCCCGGTTCCTATAAGAAGGGTTTTCCGATTTCCGGACTTGAAGAAGCGGCGAAACTTCCCGACGTCAAGGTTTTTCATGCGGGCGCCAAGTTGGTCGACGGACAAGTTCTTACGAACGGCGGCCGCGTCCTGGACGTCGTCGCGTTGGGCGACTCCGTAGCGGACGCGAAACGCAGAGCGTACGAAGCGGTTGAAAAGATCAGTTGGCAGGGTTCCTGGTATCGAACCGACGTCGCCGATAAGGAAATTATGGCCGTTCAAAATCATTGAGCGAATCGAGCGGGAACCGGCGGCGAGTCGGCTCTCGCGTTTAGGAGCATAGAGGTCATGATCGAAGCGTTAGAAAAATCTGTTCCGACTTGGGATTATCCCGAGTACAAAGGCGAAGAGGTCGCGCTTTTTATCCCCTGTTTTATCGACCAGTTTTTTCCCGAAGCGGGCGTGGCGACCGTTAAGATTCTGGAGAAACTCAATATTCCGATCGTCTATCCCGACGAGCAAACCTGTTGCGGTCAGCCGGCGTTCAATTCCGGATTTTGGAACGACGCCCGAAAGGTCATGGAGCGTTTCGGCAAAGTCTTCGAGAAATACCGGTGGATCGTGACGCCTTCCTCCGCTTGCGCTTCGATGTGTCGCGTGTTCTATAAGGAGGCGGACGCGAATTCGCCCGCCGTCGCGGTCGGCGCGCGCGTTTACGAGCTCTCCGAGTTCCTCGTCAACGTCTTGAAGAAGCCCGACCTGGGCGCCTCTTTTCCGCATAAAGTCTGCATGCATATCGGATGTCACGGTCGTCGCGAACTTGGAATCGCCAAAGCGGCTCGGACGTTGCTCGACAACGTTAAAGGTTTGGAATACGTTCCAATTCCAAACGTCGAGGAATGTTGCGGTTTTGGAGGCACGTTCAGCGTCAAAATGCCGGGAACGTCGATTAAAATGGGCAAAAAGAAGATCGAAAATATTCGCAAGATTTATCGGGAGGGCGTCGAACACCTCGTCACGACCGACATGAGTTGCGCGATGCACTTCGGCGGTATGATGCGGCGCGATTCCGAACTCAGGAACGTCAAGATTCATTACGTCGGCGAATTGCTCGTCGATTGAGCGACGACGCGCGCGGGATTTGGAGCGACGTCAATGGTTAAACGCGTCGATCTTTCGCGTCCGATAGCGGAGGGTATGTCGGTCTATCCCGGCGATCCGCTTTTCCAGGCGAGCGCGTTTGCCGAACATACGGTCGACGGTTTTTACGGCTCCAAGTTGACGCTGGGTTCTCATTTGGGAACGCACCTCGACGCTCCTTTTCATTATTTTGTCGACGGAGAAACGCTCGATATGTTTCCCGTCGATTTTTTTATCGGCGATTGCGCGGTTATCGACGCGACGCCTCTTGTCGGCGCGAATTCGGAGCGTTTCGCCGCTCGGTCGCTCGGTCGACCGGCCGCGCTGACCGTCGCCGATCTTGAGCCGTTCGCGTCGGTTTTTGAGTCGGTTCCTTTCGTCTTTTTGCGTTCCGGCTGGTCGTCGAGATTTGGCGAGCCCGATTTCTATACGGATTTTCCGTCTCTTTCGCCGGAATTATGCGAGTGGCTGATTCGTTTTCCCTCGTTGCGCGCGCTTGGTCTGGAAACCCCGTCGCTCGTCTCCTTTCCAGGCGATTTGAGCGACGACCCTGCGGACGCGTCGGAGTCGCGGTCTCCCTTTGACGCGGAATTTGCCGAACTACTGCCCCAGCGAGAGAAACGTCGGCCTGATCGAACGCCGTTCTATAAGGAGCGCGATTCTCAACCTCTTGACAAGCTGGAAATTGACGCCGATTCCGAATGTCATCGCGTCTTATTGGGACGAACGCCTCCCGTCTTGATTTTGGAGGGACTGGTTAATCTGGACGCCTTGCCATGTTACGAAATGAAAAACGCTCCGAATCAACGCGTTGAATTTGATTCGAAGCGATCGTTTGAAGTCGCGTGCCCTCCTTTGCCGATCGTCGGCGTCGACGGTTGTCCCGTCAGAGTCGTCGCGTCTTTGCCTTAGAAACGGAAGCCGCGTAAAACCCGCGCCGTTCGTCGTTTACTCTTTGACGTCGTCGGCGCGTTTTCCGCGCGGTCGCGACGTCGCGACCGCGATCCAGCGCGCGTGCATGCAAAGATGAACGACCATTAAGAGGAACATTGCGACCGAGTCCCAGCAGTGAATATCTTTCCAGACGCCTTTCGACATGCCAAGAAGCGAATTGCCGCGCATTAACCCCCAGAAGATTCGCGCTTGCATATCCGGGTTCGGGGCGTTTCCGCGACCTTGCGCGACCTTTTCGTCGCGCGTCCGTCCGCTTTCGCGAGGAGACGCGTTGGCGGACGTTTCCCTCGCGTCTTTAGCGACGGCTTGAATTTGCGGCGATCCTCCCGGTCCCGCCATTCCGGGCGGACGCAGCCAACCCCAAAGAACGACGCCGGTAACCGTCGCGACGATCATCGCGATAAAAAACAGCAGATCGACGTAAAAGTAGAGTTTGGTCTTTGCGCTCATGATTGTTCCTCGTCCATTGTTTTCATCTTTTCGTTATCGTTTAACGTCTATAAGGTTGTAAACAACGATCGGTCGGCAATGTTTCGTTTTTTTCGGACGATCACCGACGCCCTTTCAAAGGTTTTGGACAATATCTCCTTTTTTCTCCTCCGGTTTAATCTTAAAGTCTCCGCCGTCTCGAAAAACGTCCAGGCGGTATGAAGGGGAGAGTAAAAAACAGGAACGCGCGGAACGACGTCTTTTTATCGATTCTCGACGCGTTTCTTGCCGCGGAATGCGCGGAGAAGGGAAAGACAGGAGTAAAACGCGGGAAGACTCCGCGGCAGAAAGCGTATGAGAAGGTACCGAAATCTCTCCTTCGTTCTTATAATTTTCCAGGTAATTCCCCGGCTGTTTTCCAAAATCATCGCGCGGATTTCTTTCAGGGCTTCTTTCTCTTTGGGATTACTCCTTACAAAGATCTTATACGACTGAATTAGCCTGATTGCTCTTAATCGAACGAGTTTTTGAAGCGTTTCTTCGGGAAAAAGGTC
>CAMZEO010000143.1 GCA_947305735.1 uncultured Planctomycetales bacterium
GGGCGCATGGTTCTATTATCCCAATAAGCTTATTTGCGACGAAATAGGTTTTATGAAATATATTAAAAAAAACATTCCCGGTTTAAAAATAATCAACGACGCCGACAAGAATTTTTAAGATTCAAAATCGACGCGGGATTGCGCAAACCGCGTCGGCGTCTTGCCGATCGGCTTAACTTGCGCCTTCTATATTCGCGTCTTATAAACGGAATTACGAAAAAGTCCCCCGCACGGAAAGATGCTTTTTTGCGAAAACGTATACGTTATGTTTTTTAACAGTTTTACAACAGGAACTTTTGGCAATCGTCAAAGAGGGTTTCCAAAGGAGAGCGTTTGGACAGTCTTGCGAACCGTTGATTAAAACGCTGACAGCGCGTCCTGACGTCGTTAGATAAAAAAACTCTCCGAACGACGCGCGACGCGGTTCGGGGAGTTTTCGTTTTCGTTTCAGCTCATACCTGATCGATCTTATTTGAAGGACTCTTCAACGGCGACGGCGACGGCGACGGTCGCGCCGACCATCGGGTTGTTGCCCATGCCGATAAGCCCCATCATTTCAACGTGCGCCGGAACGGACGAGGAGCCCGCGAACTGCGCGTCGGAGTGCATGCGCCCCATGGTGTCGGTCATACCGTAAGAAGCGGGACCGGCGGCCATGTTGTCCGGATGAAGGGTTCGACCGGTGCCGCCGCCGGAAGCGACGGAAAAGTATTTCTTGCCGTTGTCGTTGGCCCACTTTTTGTAAGTTCCGGCGACCGGATGTTGGAATCGGGTCGGGTTGGTGGAATTGCCCGTGATCGAGACGTCGACGTCCTCAAAGCGCATAATCGCGACGCCTTCGGAGACGTCGTCGGCGCCGAAGCAACGAACTTTGGAACGTTCGCCGGCGGAGTAGGCCTTTTCGCGAACGACTTCCAATTTGCCCGTGTAGTAATCGTATTTCGTCTGGACGTAAGTGAAACCGTTAATGCGGCTGATGATCTGGGCGGCGTCTTTGCCAAGACCGTTCAGGATGACCTTGAGCGGGACTTCGCGAACTTTGTCCGCGTTGCGGGCAATGCCGATCGCGCCTTCGGCGGCGGCGAACGATTCGTGTCCCGCGAGGAAGCAGAAGCAACGCGTGGAATCGCTCAGAAGCATCGCGCCAAGATTGCCGTGCCCAAGCCCGACCTGGCGTTGTTCGGCGACGCTGCCGGGAATGCAGAAGGTTTGGAGTCCTTCGCCAATCGCTGCGGCCGCGGCGGCGGCTTTTTTGCATTCCTTTTTCAGCGCGATACCGGCGCCGAGCGTATACGCCCAGACGGCGTTTTCAAAGGCGATCGGCTGAATCGAACGAACGATCTTTTCCGCGTCGACGCCCTTGGAAAGGTTGAAATCGCGCAGGGCTTCCAGATCGGCGAAACCGTATTGTTCCAAAACCGGCTTGATTTGACCGATTCGTCTTTCGAAACTTTCAAACGTAACCATATTTCTATACCTTATATTATTTTGTTAGTCTTTTGGCGGGAATTCAAATCTGCCGAACGATACGCGCCGGGCGCGCGTCCGACAAATCGAAAGGACGAGTCGGAATATTATTCGAGACGCGGATCGATTTTCCTGACGGCTTCGTCAAATCGACCGTAGGTCTTAATGTTGCTTTCGTAAGCCTCTTTGGGGTCGACGCCTTTCTTGATCGCGTCCATCATTTTGCCAAGATTGACGAATTTATAGCCGATGATTTCGTCGTCGGCGTCGAGACCGATTTCAAGGACGTATCCTTCGGCCATTTCAAGGTAGCGCGGTCCCTTCTTGAGCGTGGCGTACATCGTGCCGACCTGGGAGCGATGACCCTTGCCAAGGTCTTCGAGGCCGGCGCCAACGGGCAAACCGTCTTCGGAGAAAGCGGACTGAGTTCGACCGTAGACGATCTGCAGGAACAGCTCGCGCATCGCGGTGTTGATCGCGTCGCAAACGAGGTCGGTGTTGAGCGCTTCGAGAATCGTCTTGCCGATAAGAATTTCGGAAGCCATAGCGGCGGAGTGAGTCATACCGGAACAACCGAGCGTTTCAACCAGAGCTTCCTGAATGACGCCTTCTTTGACGTTGAGCGACAACTTACACGCGCCTTGCTGAGGCGCGCACCAACCGACTCCGTGAGTGAAACCGGAAATGTCGGCGATTTGTTTCGCTTGAACCCAACGACCTTCCTCGGGAATCGGCGCCGGTCCATGATTGGGACCTTTGGCAACGCAGGTCATTTGTTCGACTTCTTGAGAAAATTGCATCTTTGCGCTCTCCATTTCTCTTAGGTAAATAAATAGACTCTGAGACGAAGAGCTGTAAACCGGATAACGTCGACTTTTTTAACGTCGAAACGAATTCCCGCGTTCGACGTCTAAACCTCGCGCGGCGAAACGACGCGGCTCGCGTTCAAAAGCCAAGCTCTTTCGCACTCTCTATATCGCCGGTAATTCTACCAAAATCTTGACAATTGTGAAGGGGTTTTAGCGTTCGACGATCGGCGCGCGAAGGTTAGATCGAAAAAAACGAGTTCCGTCGGAGCGATTCTTTCCAACCTTGCGACAGGAACGAAAACGCTATTTTAAAAACGGTTCAAACGCGTTTCCAAGACGTCTTTAATCTTTTCAAAAACGGATTCCGGCGGGACGGACGCGTCGATAAGAAACGCCTCGCCAGGCGCGCGTCCGCTCCAGTTTTTAACGGCGTCTCGATAGCCTTGCGCCACTCGAAGATGATACTCGAATCCCTTGGATTCAATACGATCCCTCTTCCGATTGAGGCGTTGAAAAGCGATTTCCGGAGGACAATCAAGCACGAAGGTCAGATCCGGCATGACGTCGTCGACCAATATTCGACCGACGTCCCACGCGCGAACTATCTCTTTTTCGTCGGCTCCGACCGCGTAACCCTGATAGACTACCGTCGAAAGCAAATAGCGATCGACCAACACGGTCTTGCCTTCCTGGAGAGCCGGGCGGATCTTTTCTGAAACCAATTGAGCTCTCGACGCCATAAAAAGAGCCAATTCCGACTTGGCGCAAATTGCGAGGTCGCTTCGGTCAAGAAGCAGACTCCTAATCAAGTCGCCCAACGCCGTGTCGCCCGGATCGCGAAAAAAGACAAAATCAACGCGACGTTCCACGAGCCATTTCTTAATGAGTTCGAGTTGCAGTCCTTTGCCGGAACCGTCGCCGCCGTCGATCGTAATGAACATGATTGCGCCTTTCTTCATCTCATAGCGCGCTTTCAGAGAGTCTAACGCTTTCGCTTTACGCGGGGTCATTATATCCCAAGAGTTGAAAACCTCAAGTTATTTGGTAGAATAGAACCCGCGTCGCTTTTAACAGGAAACCACGCTCGGAAAACGTCATGTCGTCAAACGAAAAAAAACGCAACTACGCGAAAGAACTTCAACAACGTCTGCGTCTCTACGCGGTGACCGACCGCGGTTGGATTGGCGTCCAGACTCTTCTTGAACAAATAGAATCCGCTCTTGTCGGGGGCGCGTCCGCTGTTCAGTTGCGCGAAAAAGAGCTTGATCGAGCCCTTTTTTTACGAGAGGCGCGAGAAGTCAAGCGTCTATGCCGCCGTTTCGACGTTCCTTTTTTTATCAACGACGACGTCGACGTGGCGTTCGAGTGCGACGCGGACGGCGTTCATCTGGGACAAACCGACGCAAGTCCTCGGGAAGCGAGACGACGTTTGGGTTCCGACAAAATTATAGGCGTTTCCACGCACTCCGTCGAGGAGGCTCTCGACGCCGAACGAGCCGGAGCCGATTATTTAGGCGTCGGCGCTCTGTTTGGATCGACAACCAAAAACGATACCGTCGTCGTAACGCGCGAAACGCTGTCGCAAATTTGCGCCGCCGTTTCAATTCCCGTAATCGCCATTGGCGGCGTGAACGAGGATAATATGGAAACGCTTGGCGGATCAGGAATAGTCGGCGTCGCCGTTGTTTCGGCGATTTTTGCTCAACCGGACGTCGAACTTGCGACGCTGGCGTTGAGAACTAAAAGCGAACGTTTGTTCGGCAATTCCGAAACGCCGACGATATGATTCTTTTTACAACGTTTCCTCAGACGCGACATAACGAAAAAATGCGATTCTATAACTCTCAATCGCCGAAACGCGTTACCGGCGCCATTCTCGATTTGGACGGGACGATACTGGACACCATGGAACAATGGGACTCTCTCGGACTGAAGTATCTCCAAGATCACAACATTGAACCAAAACAAGATTTCCTGGATCGCGTCGGAACGATGACGTTAAGAGAGAGCGCCGAGGTCTTTCATCGCGAATACGGCGTTCAAGCGGACGTTTCGGTTATTGTTCGCGAACTTGTGGAACGCTTGCGCGATTTGTACGCAAACGAGGCAAGAATTAAAACCGGCGCGTTAGACACGCTTAGACTCCTGAAACGCGGCGGAGTCGACGTCGCGCTTGCCACCGCGACGTCGAACGAACTAGCTCGCGTCGGCCTTCGGCGCGTCGGAGCGTTAAAATTTTTCGACGCTGTTTTTTCCTGTCGCGATCCTGAAATCAAGGAAGGGAAAACGTCGCCTAAGATTTTCGATCGAGCCCGACAATTTCTCGGTTCTGCTTTGAACGAAACCATTGTGATCGAAGACGCGTTATATGCGATCGAAACGGCTAAAAACGCGGGGTATTTTGTGATTGCGATCGAGGATCGTTCCGAGCGAACGCGCAAAAAAGCCATTCAAGCGACAGCAGACGTCTACGTCAAGGATCACGCCGAACTTTGCGAATGGTTAAAAGAGAATTTACAATGGTAGGCGGGATAATTGCAAATTAATGATAAAACGCTTGATTATTGTTTAGTCGCGCGCTAAAATTATCCCGGATGTGAAAACTGTCGCTGTTTTCAGGATAATGTTTTTTCTATCAGATTTAAGGAACGAGGAATGTCTCGCAACATTTTAAAGCGTTTGGCGTTGATTGCGTTAATGTTGGCGTTTTCCGTGCCCGCAGCGTTTGCGCAAGATAAAATCCGCGCGGTGATCATCGACGGACAAAACAATCACAACTGGGCTGAAACGACGCCTTATCTCGTTAAGATTCTTGAAGACGCCGGCATTTTTGAAGTCGACGTCGCCACCGCGCCCGGCAAGGGCGGAGACATGAGCAAATTTAACGTCGATTTTAGCAAGTATGATCTTGTCGTGATGAACTACAACGGCGATCGTTGGAATCCAGAAATGGACAAGGCGTTTGTGAAATTTGTGGTCGACGGAGGCGGTTTTCTGAGCTATCACGCGGGAAATAACGCATTTGCAAATTGGCCCGCCTATAATGAAATGATCGGGCTAGGCGGTTGGGAAGGGCGAAACGAAGACAGCGGTCCCTACCTTTATCTTGACGCCGACGGCAACACCGTTATTGACGCCGTCGAACCGGGCGTCGGCGGCGACCATGGTCCCCAGTGGGCTTATCCGATCGACGTTCGCGCGCCGGAACATCCTATTATGAAAGGACTTCCGCTTCGTTTTCGACATTGCGAGGATGAACTCTATCAGCGTCAGCGAGGTCCCGCTCATAATGTCACCGTTTTGGCGACCGCGTTTGCCGATCCTGAAAAGCGAGGCACCAACCGTAACGAACCGTTGATAATCACGATTCCTTACGGCAAGGGACGTTGCGTTAACAATATGCTTGGACACGCCGGCAAACAGTTGGAAAGCGTCGATTTTATCGTCCTGTTTCAACGTTGCGCCGAGTGGGCCGCCACCGGCAAGGTAAGCCTGGAAGTTCCAGACGACTTCCCGGGAGAAGACGAGCCGACGTTCCGTAAACTTTTTGACTAAACGTTCGCTCAGATTTCAAAAATTATTTTGAGATCAGGCCGATAGAGACGCCCGTTGTGGATTATTTCAAGCGGGCGTTTCTTTTTTTATTCAGTCGCAAACCCGCGTTGCTCTTTCGTCAAGAATGTTTAACGAGCGTCGCTTTGCGGTTTGCAAAACATTTATAAATCACCGATACCACAAAAACGAGAATGACGAAACTTAACTCGGCTAAGATTGACGTTATCCTTTGAACAAGAGAAACGATCGCGGCGGTCGCTTCCGGCGAAATGCTCCAATCGGCGTTGTCTGGTTCGTTCAAAATAAGGGTAAAGTAGGGGATGAGCAACGCGGAGAGAACCGCTTCGCGAATTCCAAGTCCTCCCGGCGAAATAGGCACGGCAAATCCCAGCGTCATTGCTAAGGCGACTACGGATATATACAAGGGAGCGGCGTTCCAAAAGGGGCGCGGCGTAAGTCCCAACCCTAGAATCGAGGTCCAGAGGGACAAACCAAAGAAAAGCCAAAGAATTGACGTCAAGAGAAAACCTTTGACGAGGTAGTTAAATTTTAGACGTTTTAGACTTTCCTGAACGAGCGGATCGTTTTTTCCTATTCGAAGAATGTTTAGAATTTTAACAAACACGGGCGGCGTTATCGGAATCAAAGAGACAAAAGCCACGCCCAACGCCAAACTTGACAACAGCCAGTGTTCGCGAAAACAACACAGGACAATTAAAGCGGCGAGAAACGCGCCCGACCCCATCATGGTCAACGTTTCGTAAAAAACGCCGACCGCCGCTATGCTCGGACGAACATTCGGTCCAGAGATCATGTCGGAGCGAATAATCACAACCAACGCTTTTCCTGGGACATACTTTCCTAATTGGCTAAAATAAAAAGATTTGACGGCCAACCAATAATTAGGTTTTTGCCCTAGCCAACGTAACGCCAAAAACCAAAAAGAAGCCGAAGGAAGAAAAGCCAAAAGATAGAAAAAACCGGAAAGAATCAGCCAACAGTATTGCGGATTCCACTCGTACTGAACGATTTCTAACCAACTCTTTTGAAATTGACGCGCGATCCAAGCGACGACAAGGAAAAAGACAAACAGTTTTACGATTTTTATTCCTAATTTAATCGTCTTTTTTCTGAAAGAAGCCCCCGCGCCGATCTTAGGGACGCTTTTGGGAGAGGTCTGCCGAGAACAGCGTTCATACAACTCGCTTGTTTTTTTGGGGGGTTCGCGCATGATCGAAACAAAAAGGATAATGGTAAAAATAGAAAAAGGCGAGGACGTCCGCCTTATAATTATCATCCTTTGGAATCCAAGGCGTCTCCAACTTCCTTTCGACTAACGTTCTTTTTCAAGCTCAAAACGCTATTTCTGGCTCGTTCGAGAAACACTTCTTTACTTTCGTTTCGTTCGTACCAAATAGGCGCTCCAAAAAAAGCTCTTGAAAGCAACGGCGCCGGAAGTAAAACTCCCTTAGGTAAAATACGGTTCATGTTGTCCAAGTAGACGGGAATAAGTTCTAATTCAGGCTTTTTTTTGACCAGATAAAAGACTCCGCTTTTAAATTCTCCAATAATTCCAGACGTTGATCGACCTCCCTCTGGGAAAATGATAATAGAGTACTTGTCTCCCATCTCTTCGAGCATACGATAAAGAGGATTGTTCCTCTTGGAAACGTTTTCGCGATCAACCAAGATCACATTAAGAACGCGTAATGCTAAAAAACGCCTGACCGGACCTCCAAGCCAATAATCTTGAGCCGCGACAAGCCTCGTTTTAGCGCGGACTTTTGGAGGAAGCGCGGCCCAAATAACGATACCGTCGAGATGACTTGTATGGTTTGCGATGTAAACTCGTTGACAATCTCCGTCAGGTCGACATCCAACCCAACGGATAGAAACCCCGCTGACAAGCCTTGCCAGCAGAATTAAAGAAATCCTTGCCAACCAAGTCAACATAATGAAAGCCTTCAAAGAACCGGGCTAAACGTTTTCATACGCAATTCTTGTAGGTGCGACAAACTTACAAAAACGACGGAACCCATTTATCCGTCCGCTTTACAACAAACTTTCGACAAACAATCGCATTTTACGAAGCTCGCTTTCAGGGTCAACGTCTGGCAAATATGCTAAATCTACGCACAACGCGCCCGCATAATCGCACCGTTTTAGCTGATCGACGAGCTTTTTATAATCCAAAACGCCTTGTCCAATTTTAACCTGGAAGCTCTTTAAAGTCGTGTCGCGCAAACGCAAATGCGAGACTTTCGGAATTATCGAATCATAGTTGACGGGAGTTTTATATCCGTAGATAAAGTGCGAGGGATCAAGCGCGACGCGTAAACCGGAAATCCCTTTGCACAAACTATTTAAAGAATCGATCGAACCGGAAATCGCGTCTTTTTCCGTCAATAAAGAAACCAAAACTCCGTATCCTGAAGCTTGTCTGACAAGTTCTGTTAGTCTTTCAAATTCTTCATTGTACGGAAACCCTGCGGGAGACGCTTTAACAACGATTGTAACAACGCCTAGAGTTTTGCAAAGTTTCAGACAATGATTGAATTGTTGAAGGTAATCGGGGAAGTCTGGCGACAAATCAAAAAAGAAGGCGGAAGGCGAAATTTGACGACTAGTCAAGCACAAGCGGCATACCGCTTGAAAATCGGCGTTCAACCATTCGGGTTGCAAGTCGTTAACACCTTTTCCGACGACAATTTCAGACGCGTTATAATCCAGATCCGCCAACTTTCGCAAACTTTTATCAATGGCGACGTCCGGAAAACAGTGGGTTGAAGCCGCTACAAACACTCAAAACTCCCAAACAATCTAAAACAAAAGTTTAAGAAACGCCAAATATGCTCGCTTGACCGTAAGTTAAAGGAATAAAAGTACAAATTTCCGAACAAGCGACCATTCATTACAAGCCGTCGATATAATCAATGATCATACGGCTGATTCTCAAAGAGAAACCGCCTTCCCTGCATTATATCGTTTAAAGCGTTTTTTTCAACATATGACGAAACAATTCCTCCGCTGCTTTTGTAAGTTTGGCAAAACGCAACCGCCGGGATTACCCGCTCGAAACGTCCCCGCGACGCCGCGCAAAGACTCCATTGACGACGTAAGACCTCGAACTCCACAAATAACGCGACTGATCGAAAAATGCTATTTTTCTCTGACAATAATTATTTGATCGATATACACGGAATCCACCTTGCCGGGACGTTTAGGAGGCGCAAACCATACGAGCGACGTTTTCGTCAGGGGAAAGGATCCTAAATCGATCAACGCGTATTGAGAGTTTTTAATATCCGCCACCGCAACGTTTTTATGAGCGATCAATCGACCTCCTTCCGAGTCGTAGACGCCGGCAGTCATAGCCGAACCGTCCTCGACGTTCGCGTCGCAACGCGCGTAAGCGTAAACGC
The DNA here is from genome assembly GCA_947305735.1 of uncultured Planctomycetales bacterium. GTDB lineage: Bacteria > Planctomycetota > Planctomycetia > Pirellulales > Thermoguttaceae > RUG369. The sequence continues at coordinate 9,254 of CAMZEO010000143.1, forward strand.
GGTATATAGGGGTTGACGAAGACGTTCCAAGCTCTTTTGGCGAAAGCTGGTCGATATATTCAGTCGCGTTCCAAGACGTCGCCCATTCAAAATGGTCGCCCGGCATTTTTACCGCCCTGCCGTTCGAGGCGCTTTCGTCCCGAACGACAAACGTCCATTTTCCCAATTTCTCCTTATGTAAATCGTATTCCTGAAGAACCAACCATGAATTATCAGGCAACCCCTTGCAAATATCGGGAACGTTTCGTTCTTCAGGAATATATCCTTCAAAGTCGGCGATCAAACTCGCTTTAAAATCATTGAAACCTTCGGTTCCTTCCCATTCCCTTCTTCTGGTAAGTCCGAATTCATCGAACTTTGCGCATAAATCCTTGGCCGCTTGAAGGGGATCTTTAGGTCCGATGAATTCCTCTCCGCGAAGCCGAGATTCCAAAAGAAGTCGGCGATACTCTTGAAGCCATACGACGTCGATTGGAATCCGTTCGCGTCTGACTTTTGACGTTAAGCCTTTATATTGTTCGGGATTTTTCGACTCCAATGCTTTTGCCGTTTCCAAAGCCTCGTTCTGAAGTTTTGTCGCCCTGATTAAGGATTGAGAGTCAAGCCAATTTCGAGTGTCGGTTTTAAAAATACCGAGATAGTAATTTTTTTCTTCAACCGCGTCGGATAAAACGTCAAAATACTGTCGATAAATTGGAATAAGTTCGGGAGCGTAATACCCTCCGATGAACTCGTCGACGAGAGCGTTGATATCGAGCGAAGGATTCCAAAGCAATTTCGCGACAACCCAGTTGCGCAGTTGGACAAAATCGCCAGTTTCACATTGATAGTCGCCTTGTTCAAAGAATCCGACGACGTTGTGATCAACGTAGAATCTGATATTGGGAGCCAAAACCCGATAGTTTGGGAAGGGAAGGAGGTAAAACGCGAAGTCTGTCGCATAATCCCAAACAAACAACTTGTCGGCAGTTTTGCTCCATCCGACGAGATCGTCCCTGAACGTCCCGTTTGTTTCAGAATCAAGCGGTTGCGCAAAGGAACATTCAATCGAACACAGTCTTACGACGACATTTCTTCGCGGTTTAGTAATTTTTGGCGGCTTACGCGTATACTGGTACGCTAATGTTTCCACATACAGATTGGGAAATTCGTCTTCCAAGGCTTCCGCCACTTTGTTGACGCCTCGAAGGAGAGAACCGGCATGAGAACCTTCTTCTTCGTCAATAGCGCGACACTTTTCACAAGTGCAAAAACCGTGCCAGTCGTTTTGCGAAATTGAAAGAAAAGACGCGTTAGGATTGGAACGTAGGGCGGCGCGCGCATTTTTCGTCATTTCTTCGATCATCTCGTCGTTTGAAAAACATAGTTGCGTTCCACCTTCGAAAACTTGCTCCGGTTTGAGCTTTGTCTTCAATTCCTTGAACGCTTGCGGTTGTCCGGCCCATTCCGGATGGCCAACTTTTCGGACTCCGTCAATTTCGGAGAACCAATCCGGGTGATCGAGAAAATACTTTT
>CAMZEO010000144.1 GCA_947305735.1 uncultured Planctomycetales bacterium
TGCAACCGTCTTTGCACTTGCAGCAGTCGCACTTTTCGCATTTGCAACCGTCTTTACACTTGCAACAGTCGCATTTCTCGCGTTTGCAGGCGTCTTCGCATTTACAGGCGTCTGCGCATTTGCAACCGTCCTCGCATTTGCAAGCGTCTTCGCATTTGCAGGCGTCTTCGCATTTGCAGCATTTGCAGTCGTCGCGTTTACAATCGTCCGACTTTGCGGATTGAGCGTAAGCGTAAGCGACGCAACAAACCGTCAACAACGCGAACAGGCTTAACGTAATCTTTTTCCTTATCATAAGATTATCTTCTCCCGTCTGAATTCAAAACTTCTCGATCTCTTCGAATTCAAACCGTTTCAAACAAACGATGTTGAACTATTTGACAAACTTCGGCGAATCGCGCGCCGAATCAATCAAGAAGAACGTTAAGGAACAAATGCAAACGAATCGAAGGAGGCGAACGCGGAGGCGTTCGTCGATCCCGATAAAAATGGAAAAACACGGCGTCGACCGCGCGGAACGCGCCGCCGCCGATCGCGTTTTCAGACGCGACGAACTTCAACAAGGCGCTGGAAGTTTCGCTCGCGACCATCGGCATTTTCTTGAACTGAGCGCAACGGCGCGAACGCGCGGGGGCGCGTCGATCGGTCTTACTATTGTGGCAAGACGCGTTCTTTTCGCAACAATTCGGCCTTATCCCGCGGCAAACACGGCCTTTGCAAAATGATCCGCAACGACAAGGTTTCGAAAAAGCCGAGCTACAAGCGACCGTTGGGAAAAAAAAGATTTTCCGCGCGCAACAACAATTATCCGGATTCGAACAGAAACAACCGCAACGGCACGCAAGTTGAGGCGTCATCGCGTATATAGCGCAACAAAACGCCGTCGCCAGACGCGCCGTTACTGAAAAAAATCGGTTGTTCTTGTCGTTCTTTTTCATTGTTTGGTTTAGTTGAAGCAAAAATGATAAATCAATCGTTTGTCGCCGCCGAAACGTCGACGTTCTTACCGTCGGAGTCGGCGACGTTGGTCGTCGGTTCTTTTTTGACGTTTTTCCCTCTTCCGCCAAGACGGTTCCAAGTCAACATATAGCCTGTCGCGGCGAGTATACAACCTATTGCGCAACAGATCAAGAACAAATATCGCGTCGCGTCGCCAAAAAGAACGCCCTTGTGCAACGGAAGGAGAAGCGCGTTGATCTTTAGCGGCGTCGGAAGGTCGGCGTAACGTTCGACGCCAAGAAGGGTTCCCGATTTCCGATCCCAATAGTGGCAATTCTGTCTGGCGAAATCAACGAAACCGCCTCGAGGAGTTATTTCGAGCGCTTGACCGTTTTTGCTCGGGAACCGAATCGAATAACCTTTCGCCCTGGGCGTTTGTTCGTCCTGACGTTCCAAAATCGTCGCGAGGGCGACCGTTTTGTCGGACGGTTCCGGAGAACGCAATTTGACTTGCGGTCGTTTGGCGACGTCCGCGCCGATCGCGTGATTCCAGAAGTTGCGAACGCAGGGAAGCGCCAAATACGCGCCGGTGAGCGCCAGCAGGAGCAATACGAGCGCGGCGTAGAATCCCAAAACGTTGTGTAAGTCGTAAATTGCGCGTTTCGCGCCTTTTCGAAGTTGGAGCGTCAGAGCGTTTTTCCACTGTTTGGCGGAACCGAGTTTATTGGGAATCCAGCGAATAAAGCCCGTGATTAGAACAAGCGCGAAAATCAAACACGAATAACCGGCGACTTGCCGACCGATTTTTGGCGGGAGCCATAAAAAGACGTGCAGGCGTCGGACGGAAACGAAAAAGTTCGACGTTCGACTCGCGCCCAAGGCGACGCAACGTCCCGTTCGGGGGTCGGCAAAGCCCTGATAATTCCAGGAATCGCGCGAATCCCTCGCGGAAAAAGAGACGTTCCACGCGCGGCGCGGACTTTTCGAACTTCGCAGCCATGTAACGCGAACGGTCGTCGGTTCGTCAAACGATTCGCTTTCGGAACGTTCGAGCTCGGCGATCAATTCGTCAATTGACAGGACGGGCGCGTCGCTTTTCTGAAGGACGAAACGTCGCGGTTCGACAAAACGTTCGACTTCCGGCTGAATTAAGAGCAAAAGACCGGTAACGCAGAGAATGAAGACGACAACACCGCTGATCCAGCCCAGATAGCGGTGCAGGAGTTTCGTTATAATCCTGAAAGATTTCATAGGACGTTCTCAAGCTAAAAACAAAGGGGACGAACGCTACCGTCCCCCTCAAATCGCGCTTTAAAGCACGGTTTCAAATTCAGTTAGCCGCCGATTGAGCTTCTTCGGCCGAAGATTCCGCAACAGGAGCGTCGGCTTGAGCGGCTTGCATATGTTCGCATTTTCCGCCGGAGCGCCCGCCTTTGCCGCCGTGAGCGCACCCGCCTTCGCCGCCATGAGCGCACCCGCCTTCGCCGCCGTGAGCGCACCCGCCTTCGCCGCCGTGAGCGCATCCGCCCTCGCCGCCGTGAGCGCACCCGCCTTCGCCGCCGTGAGCGCGCTGACCGCCGGTCGCCGCTTTCTTATTAGAGGCGCCGCTGTTTTGCCAGGACGCTTCCTTGAGGAACGCGTTGAATTCGGCGCGACTCATTGTTCCGTCGCCGTCTTTATCGAACGCGTCAAATGATACCGATTCGGCTTTTCCGCTCGTAGACGCTTTCGCCGTATAACCGACGAGGAAGCACACGACGGCGATCGCGACGACCGCCAATACGACTTTGTTGTTTGCTGATTTTTCCATTATTGAGTACTCCGTTGTTAGGACGTTCCTGTTTTTAAAACCAAAACGTCGAGGTTTAGTTACATGTCTTTTGCGTGTTGTCTTTCTTCAAACGCCGCGCGCGCCTCTTCGTCGTGAGCGAATTTGTCGGCGATTTCCAATTCCCCGTTTTCGGAAATCATTAGTTCGCCGTTCGACTCGTTTATCTTTTGCTGGAGTTCGCGATAACGCGCCAGCTCGTCGGAAGAAAGAGTTCCGTCTTTGTTTGCGTCGGCGACGTCGAGCATATATCGTTCTTCGGCCGGGGACGCGGGGCCGCTCGTTTGCGCCTTTTTGCCGCAACCTGCCGCCGTAAGCGCGACGACCAGACCGAGACTGAATACTAACGTGAAATGTTTTCTCATTTTAGGTTTTATATTGCGGTTAACGGCGATTATCCGCCGCGTTTCATTTTGGGACTGGGAACCGTTCCTTTGGGAACCGGCATAATCTCCCGACCTCCGTCAAGTTCCAATTTGACGTTGTTCTTTTCAGGCTTGACGTCAATGGTTAAGTCGGAATTCATTGGAAGATATTTCAAAGGGACGAGCGACAAAGGCTGCATGTCTTCGAGTTCGTCCCCGTGTCTTTCTTCCAGTTTGGAAAACGCGAGTTTGTAGGATCCCTGCGGCGCCCCGTCGTAACAAAAAGCCGTTTTGACGACGCAACGTCCTTTTTCGTCGGTTTTGCCTCCCGACTTCCATTTTTTCAAAGCGGGGTCGGCAGGAGTCATAATGACCGAAACGTCCGGAACGATTTCTCCTCCGAAGGTAACCTCGATCGTCGTCGGGTACAATTCGGGCAGGTCCTCGGGACGTGGGGGCAAACGTTTGCACGAAACGGCGCTTGCGACCAGCGCGAGCGTGAGAACCGCCGCAAACGCCTGAAATTTTTTCTTATTCATGATTCTGACTTCAGGGTTGACCGACCGGCAAGGTTGAACCGCCGTCGTTCATCGCGCCAATTTGGCGCCACGCATTTCGATCCATCGTGTTGGAAACAAACCGGACGGAACCGTCGCACATCGCGACGTTGACGCCGCCGGAGTGTCGACTGCGCGCCGCGAAGAAGCCCGACCCGAATTCCGCGCCCCAGTCCGGATGATTTGGATTCGGCGATTCGAAGCAGGAGAACGTCGTCGCGTGTCCTTTGCACGAGAGCCAGCAGTAGCCGCGCCAACCGTTCCAGGCCAGGCAGTACGTCGAGCATAGCGAAGCGACGTCAAGGTTGTCGTCCGCATAAATCCCGACGATTCCCGGATCCCCGCCCGGTTCAAGCCAACCGCCCCAGTTTCCGGACGCCTTGCCGCGCCATTGCAACATGCCGCGAGCAAACGCGCAACGCGCTTCCGGATGCGTCGGGTCGGGTTCCCCGCCGCCCTGAACGTCGTCGCCGACGATCGCTTCGCTGAACATCGCCGTGTTGGACGAGCCGTCAAGAATGCTTGCGAACGCACGCGCGACGCGGCACGAATAGACTCCGTCTGTCATAACGGTGCAGTCGTAATTGTAGGCGGTTCCCGAGCCGGAACAGGCCATGTAGTTCGTCGTCGCGACAGGGCAGGGAGACGTGTCTGAATCCGTAACCCAGGTTCCCGACGCGTCGTAATAACCGCCCGTTACCGTCGTGAAGCTTTGCGTTACGCGATTGCCGCCGTCGGAGGGACATTGCAACGTCGGGAGCTTTTGAGCCGCCGCTTCCTGACAGGGAGGAATGATCTTTTGATAATCGGTTCCGCCGCGCCAGTCAACGCACGTGCCGTTGTCGATATGAATCCAATACGCGATACTGTCGTAAAGCGGAGCTTGTTCATAGAACGGAAGCAAAAGCGCGTGAACGGAAAACCCTCCGGGGGAGGGACAGTTCGTGCAACCGCCGCGATATCCGGTCGGCATGGGGAACGCGCGGTTCGCGTCGTGGTAATTTTGAGCCGCTAACGCAAGTTGTTTAATATTATTCGCGCACTGCATTCGTCGCGCCGATTCTCGAGCCGCCTGAACGGCGGGAAGAAGCAGTCCAATTAATATGCCGATAATCGCAATCACGACCAGTAATTCGACTAATGTGAAAGCGCGACGGCGCGGCAGGGGCCTTGCCATAATCGTTCTCCTGTCTTTATGTCAACAAAATTGTTTGAATAGGTAATTATTAACTTAAGCAATTAATGAAGTTGCGGTTCTTATTTTTAAAGTTAGATTAATCTAACAACAAGAATTAGATTAATCTAACTTTTGTTTTTTGCAACCCCTTTTTCTATGTTTTTTTTATTTTTTTAAAAAAACGCGTATATTCTTTATTCCTCGAGCAATAATCGCTTTGAAGATTTTTCTTTTTTTCGGAGTTGCGATTATGGATTTCAATTTGATAAAGAGAATAAAAAAGCGCGACGCGATTTTGCTCCACGACTTCTGCGCTCTCAAGTTGCGCGAAGATTCGAACGCGTTGCGCGAGACGAGTTTCGAGCGCGTCGCCGTCGAACTCAACGACGCGAATTGCCTGACGGCGCGAGGTTGCGCGTTTACCGCGGCGGTCGTTCGCGCTTGCGTTGCGGAACTCGAACGCGCCAAAGTCGCCTCGCGAGAAGAGATCGCGCCCGGCAAATTCAACCTGACGCTAATAGACGCGGCGACGACCGATTCCGACGCGCCGCAAACGGAACGCGAGACGCGGGAAATACCGAAGAGAGTCGAAACGTCGTCAAACGGCGATACAGCAAGCGTTTCCGAGCTTTCAACGCGGGATGGATCGCGCGCGCGAAATATTAATAATAAAATAAATAAACAAATAAATAAAAACAACTCTCGTTTGGATTTGGGAGAAGATTCCCGTCCGACCGTCGACGACGCCGTCGCCGAAGTCGATCTCAACGAACCGCGAGCCGTCGCGGCTCGCGGTTCTCTTTTGCGCGAATTGTACGAACCCGGTTTGCATGCCGACCTGTTTGATCGCGCGATCTGCGCGCTGAAGAAACATTTCGTCACGTCAACCGAACTCAAGGCCGCGATACATGCCGCGCAAGAGGAAAAGCGACTCCGCGAGATAACCAACGGATTCCGAGGCGCGAAGACATACTGGCAGACCTTTTGCCTTTCCGTGAAGAGCTGGTTCGACGCGGCGGGGTATCGTTGGACGCCGACCTCCTTTCGACGCGAACCGCGACCTAAACCGCGCCCGATAGTCGACGACCTGTAACGTTCGACAATTCCCGAGAAAACAAGCCGTTTTCCTTTGAAGATCGTTTACAAACGATTCGTTCGCCGTTAAACTCTTGAGCGTATGAAGGCGGCCCCCGTCGGGTCGCGACCCTTTAACAAAAAGAGTTTAACATGCGAATAATCCCTTGCAAACAGGTCGCGTTCTTTGTCTTCGTCGCGACGGCGACGCTCCTTTTAACGTCGCTCGATTTGGCTCGCGCGCGGGAAGAAGCCGACGTCGCGTCGGACGTTTGTTCCGTCGTCAAACCGAATTGGTCTCTGAAAATTGAAACGACAAACGGCGGCATGCGCTTTGCGTCCGGCAAATTCGGCGAAATCGACGTTCCGCCCTGCGAAATCTTTAGAATTCGACTTGAAGACCGGGAAGGAAACTCCGAGGTCGTAACGTCCGAATCGGGCTGGAGCGACGCGTCGTTTTCACAAAACGAACCCGACGTCGTGAAACTCCGATTTTCCAACCCGAAGGGCCTCGAGAACATTTCGGTCGCGATTACCGGCGAACTCGACGACAAAGGCGTTTCCTGGAACGTCGACGTCAAAAACGAGTCGCAAGAGTATTCCGTCGTCGAGGCGTCGTATCCGTTTCCGGTCGTCGCCGGGAAGCCGCTCAATCTCTTTGTTCCCGACAGGTGCGGGCGCGCGATTATCGACGCCGGAACCAATGGTTTCCGCGCGAGTTACGGCTACCCCGACCACGTCGCGTCAATGCAGTATTTCGCGTATTGGGGCGATTCCGACGGAATTTATCTGGGCGTTCATGACCCCGACGGCTGTCTCAAATATTTCCCCGTCGACGTCGCCAAAGGCGTCGGAACGATTCGCGCGCTTTTTCCCGCCATAGGCGCGGGCGAAGTCGCCAACTCGTTCTCCCTCGCGGGCAAAGCGCGTTGGGAAGCGTTTTCTGGCGACTGGTACGACGCGACCATGCTCTATAAAGCGTTTGTTTTGGAAAACGCCAAATGGCTTCCGGAACTTGGTCGACCCGACGCGTCCGATTGTTTTAAACAAATTGCCTACTGGATTTGCGATTATATTCCCAACTCTGAAAAACAGGGAAACGCGCGACCGGGAACGCTTGGCGCCGCCTCCGAACAGTATCCGAAAGGGTATTGGATCGACGCGGCGATTCAATTGAAAGAGCGACTTGGCGTTCCGGTCGGGTATCAGGTCTATAACTGGCACGAGATACCGTTTAATATCAATTATCCGCACTTTTTACCCGCGCGCGAAGAATTTGTCGAAGGAATCCAAAAACTCAAAGACGCGGGACTTTACGTCTTTCCGTACATTAACGCCGTGAGTTGGGAAATGGACGACGCCGACGAGGGGTTCGAGGAGAATTTCGCGAACGTCGGCGTCCGCGGCGCGGCGCTCAAGCCGGACGGAACGCCGTATTTCTATCCGTATCCGCAACTTAAAGCGACTGGCGAGAAGACGCGTCTGGCGCCGATTTGTCCTTCCTTTGAACGCTGGGGAGAAATAATCGAAGAAATAACGCGCGGGTTGGAATCGACGGTTCCGATCGACGGAATCTACTTCGATCAGATTTCCGCCGTCGCGCCTCAGCCGTGCCGCAACCCCGAACACGTCCACCGACCGGGCGGCGGGTCCTATTGGGTCGAGGGCTATAACAAAATCATGGCGAAAATCCGCGAAAACAGGCCGGAAAACGCGTTTTATTACAGCGAGTCGAACGCGGAGCCGTATATGAAGTCGTTCGACGGCTACCTGACGTGGATCTGGACGCTGGGCGATCAGGTCCCCGCGTTCCCCGCGCTTTACGCCGGGCGCGTTCTAATGCTCGGACGATACACCGACGGGGCCAATCGCGCCGACGACGCCTATTTCCGCTATCATCTCGCCGAATCGCTGACGTTCGGTCAACAGCCCGGCTGGCTCAACGCGAACGTCGTCTATAACGAAGAACGAACGGCGTTTCTCGAAAAGATCGTTCGGACGCGGTTTCGCTATTCCGGCTTGTTCAACGCCGGACTCATGTTGCGGCCGCCGGTCGTCGAGTCGAATCTTCACCCCGTCGCGTCCTCGGGGATTACGATGAATCAGGTCGTCGCGGGCGCGTGGAAGAATAACGACGAATCGTCGCTCGCGATATTTGTCGTCAACGTTTCCAATCAGCCCGCAAAAGTTACGCTCAAGCTCTTTCCCAAAGAGTACGGCGTCGACCTGCCCGAATCGCTCGAATTGAATTTGGAACCGCTGGAGGTTAGGGTAATCGACGTCGACGTTTCAAAAAGCGCAAGTCGCGATCAATAGACGAATATGTGGCGGTTGACGACGCGTCAAAAACCGCGCGCGATCGTAAAACGTCGCAAAAAAAGACGTCCGGATTCCTTCGCGAACCCCGGACGTCTTTTCAGTTTAAGAACGTCGACGTTCGCTCGCTATTCTTCCCATTTCAAAGAATAAACGTCGGCTTCTTTCATTAGGAAACGGAGTTTGATCGGCTTTCCCTGAAGGGCGGACATATCGCCGGCCCCTTTCCAAGAGACGCGTCGATCGAGCGAGTCGCCGTAGATCATGTCGCAATCTTCCGCGGAAAAACCGTCGACGACGTTTCCTTCCTCGTCCAGAACTTCAACCCGAACAAATCCCGCGGCGGACGTCGCGACGTTTAAAGACAGCTCTTTGCCCGTAAAAACCAGCGGCTTCGTTTCGGCGACGCCTTCGAGAGATTTAGCGTGAATCGAACCGAATCCGTCGATGCGAAGCGCGTAACGACGGAGACGGGAGTCGTCTTTCGTTCGATACGATTCCGCGGAGTAGATCGACAGTTCGTTTGGCGAATCGTCGTCTTCGGACGGCGTTTCAATAACGTTCCAGGCCAGATAATTATCGCCGTAAAACCAGTTGTGAGCGGCGCGCAAACCGGGAACGACGAACGCGTCGTTTGACGTCTTAAAATTGACTCCGTCCCGACTGGAAATAAAAATAGAGTCGGTTACCGCCGTGCCGGAACGCTGTTCCTCTTTCATTCGCATTTGCCGTTCTTCCCATTCCGGCAAAAGTTCGGTCGATTTCGTAAGTCCGTTGTCCACGTAGCGAACGGGAAAACCGATATAAATGTGCGGAGCGCGATAATAAGGGGCTATTTGATTAGTGTAGAATTGAACCCTTTCCGTCGGGCCGCCGCCGTCCGGAAACTGAATCTCTCCCTGATCGACCCAATGAAGATAATCGTCGGACACGGCTCGTTTAATAATGCGGACGCCGTCTCTAAAATCCCGATAGTACAAAACGTACCGTCCCTCCTCCGTCGACCAGAAGGAAATATTCTGCGTGTCAAACGCGCCGGAAGTATAAACGGGATTCTCTTGCGTCAACGTCCAATGAACGGCGTCAGGAGATTTCCAGGCGTACAAACCGTTCCGGGAGCTGTCCGCGCTGCAGTAACCGCAACCTATCGCTTTAAACTTCTCGTCGGCGGACACGCCCGGTTTTAGATCAAGAAAGGGCGTGAAATCCTGAAAAGTCACGCCGGATTTTAATTCTCCAACGACGATGTTGTTCGCCGAACTTCCGTTGAAGTCGTGAACGCCCAATTCCGGATAAGTCCAATTGACGCCGTCGTCGCTCTCCAAACATGCGAACGTTGTGGGAAGCCCCGGTTTCGACCCGCAAGCGCGATAGAACATTCGGTATTTGGAACCGTCGAACAACGCGGAAAAATAGTTTTGATATTCTCCTTCCCACGGCTTGTTAAAGACCTCCGCCAAATTCTTGCGCTCGGGGCGATGGGTTAAGAGTTCGACGTTCTCCAATTGAGAAACAAGGTAGTCGTCGATGAACAACTCGCGACGATTTCCTATTTCAATAGGAGCGTCGTCTTCGGCGAAGGTAAAAAAACAGGAGAAATACGTTAGAAAAACAATTCCTAAAAAAACGCCGCGTTTCATGACGAAACTTCCTATTCCAATAATCGTATGCCGTTAAAACAAAACTTTGCCGCGCTTTTCCGGCTGTTCGGCTTTTCTCCGTTCTGCAAGGAGTCGGGTTGGCGCGAATCCAAACGCGCGGTCGCTCGCTTTAGTGTAACGATTGACCGGACCCTTTCAAGCCTTATCGTCGTTTTTGGGGAAGCGTTCTTTTCGGAGTCCTTTTGAGACAGGGAACCGTTTCCCCAGCGGGCGACAAGTTTGCGACGGCGAGCATGCGACGATTGCCCGGACAAATTGACCGCGTCGGACTTAGAAGCGACTTCGCGCAAATCTTCGGCGTCCTTGCGTCCTTTAGTCGGTTGAGAGATTGAGATTGAACAAACTCGACGAACAATCCGCAGGATTTCGACCGCGCTCTTGACGGTTTGCCGTAACCTGAGGAAAACGGCGTTCAATCGCGGGAATTTCTCGCGCGGGCGGAAAGCCTCCGTTCGGAAACGGCGTTTTATCGATTCGCGGGCGACGAGCTTTAATCGGGCGTCGCATTAGTTCCGTTTTGGATTCGCGGGCGGCGTTTAAATTCGGATCTCGGTCGCGTCGCTCTTATGAAATTTTTCCGCTCTGACTCTCGCGTTTTCAGAAGTAATTTCTCCTCGTTCTTTTTTCTTAAAAAATAATCGGCGTTATTGACAAAAAAAAAAATAGCTAATATCCCGCATAATCGGAATGATAACTTGGGTTGTTTAGGTAATTTTACAATTCAAAT
>CAMZEO010000145.1 GCA_947305735.1 uncultured Planctomycetales bacterium
GCGAACAGGTTCGCATTAAGCCCTACGCTATTCCCTATCGTTGCTTTTACTCGCGAAACGTCGACAACTTGTTCATGGCGGGTCGCGATATCAGCGTGACGCATATCGCGCTCGGCACGATTCGCGTCATGCGCACCGGCGGCATGATGGGCGAAGTCGTCGGCATGGCGGCGTCAATCTGCGCGAAAAACGATTGTCTCCCGCGCGACGTCTACCAATCCCATTTGGACGACCTCAAAAAGCTCATGGCGGAAGGAGTCGCTCCGCCGACGCCCAAAGCAAGCTCGCTCGTTCGTCCGAAATGGCTGACGAACGACGCGGTCAACGTCGCGCCGAAAGCGAAGATCGTCGTCGACAGCGAATATCAAAAAGGTCCGAAATATCCTAAGGAAAATATTAACGACGGAAAATTCGACGTCAGCGGAAACGAAGGACGATGGGTCAGCGACGTCGACGACGGACACTGGGTCGATTTCATCTTCGACGAACCGCAAACAATCAACGCGATGCGCGTGATTTCCGGACAGGCGGGCGGTCAAACGCCGATCGGCGATTTCCATCTCATGTTCGAAGAGAACGGCAAATTGACCGCTATTCCCAATTCGTATGTCGTCGGAAACGACGCGACGATCGTCGGATTGAAATTTGACGAAGCGACGTCGAAACGTTTCCGACTCATGATCTCGCAAACGCCCGGCAGTCTCGCGCGTTTGTACGAAGTCGAATTCTACAAGGTCGACTGAACGATCGATCGGCGACGGAAAACGCCCTTTTCCAGGAAGCCTTCCGCGCCCGCTTGCGGAACCCGGAGAATTGGCGTATAATAGACGAATCGGGAATTGTCCCGCGCGAAAGAGGCTTGCTGCTATGATCATTGGACCGGTGTTTGCTCGAGAAGCGACGATCGCTCCCCGACGCGATAAGACTTATATTGGCCGCGGCGTTTACGGGGGGTTTTTGCTCCTTGTCGTCAGCGCGGCGTGGCTCGTCGTCAGCGGAACGCAACAACTCGTCGACGTCGGCGATTTCGCGCGGTTTGGCTCGTCTCTTTTCGGTCTGCTGGTGCCTCTCCAGCTTGTGGTGGCGCTCTTTTTCGGCGCGACGCTCGCCGCCGCCGCCGTCGGACAGGAAAAAGACCGAAAAACGCTTGTGTTGCTTCTGTTGACGCGTTTGTCGAACAGCGAGCTCGTCCTGGGAAAACTGTGCGCGGCTCTTCTGCAGATTCTCCTGTTCGTCGTCGTCTCGGTTCCGATTTTGCTCGCCGTCGCCGCGCTCGGAGGGGTCTCCTACGGACAAGTCGCGCGCGCCGTTTGCGTCGCGCTTTTCGCGACGCTCGCGAGCGGCTCGCTTGGCTCGTGCGTCGCGCTCTGGCGCGACAAAACCTTTCAGGCTCTTTCGGCGACGATTCTTATCCTCGCGATTTGGCTCGGATTTTGGGAAGCGGTCGGATTCGGCGTTTTGGGCTCGACCTGGTTCGGCGCGTCAACCGAGACGATCGCTTGCGCGGCGAGTCCGTGGCGCGCGGTTCTCCTTGCGGCCAGACCGGACGATTTTGGCGCCGCCGCGTCGTTTTGGGAAGGAGCGCGAAACGCGCTCGCGCCGATCGCCCCGTTTCTAATCGTATGCGCGACGCTAACGTGTCTCGTCAATTTGACGGCGATCCTCATGGTCAGAATCTGGAATCCGTCGCGCGAAACCATTAAGAACGCGACGATGGAGCAGGATACTTGGCGTCAGGAAGCGATTCAGGCGCGCCTCGATCGCGAAGCCGCCGAACGACGCTCCCAGATTTCCGGAACGCGCGACGACAATCCGTACAACGACCTGACCGACAATCTGTTCGCGGTCGAAGAGTCGTTGCGCGACGTGGAGACGCGCGAAGGAGTCGCCGGAGTCGCGGTCGCCGCGCGCGAAGTCCTCGCGAAGAAGTCCGGGGAGGTCACCGAAGAGTCGATCGCGACCGGAGTCGCTCCCGAGGGCAAATACGCGATCGATCCGTCGGTTTCGTCGAGCGGCAAAGCGCGTCAGGTCTGGGACAACCCGATCCTTTGGCGCGAGTTATGCACGCGAGCCTATGGACGCAAGACGATTGTCGCGCGAGTCGTTTACTTCCTGCTCTTCATTTTGGCGGCCGTTTCGCTCCGTCATACGTTCGCGACGTTCGCGACGCCTACGTTCGCGCAGTTGGCGATTCCGACGATTCCGCTTATTCTGCTGTCGATGTTTCTCCTGAACGCGCAGTCGATCGCGTCGATGACGTCGGAGCGCGACTTGGGCGCGTTTCCGTTGTTGCTGGCGAGCGACCTGCAGCCGAAAGAATTTGTCTTTGGCAAACTGATCGGCGCCTTTTACAACATGAAAGAGGCGACGATCTTTCCGCTTCTTCTATGCGGATATTTGGGTTATAAGGGCGCGATGGATCCGTCGACGACGTTCTATTTGCTCGTCGGCGTTTTGGTCTTATACTTTTTCGTCGCGATGATCGGCGTTCATATCGGTCTGCAGTACGAAAACACGCGCAACGCGTCGGCGACGAGTCTTGGAATCGTCTTTTTCCTGTTCGTCGGCGTCGCGGTGTGCATCTGGACGATGCTGGCCTTCAGCGGATCGTTTGAGGCGCAACTCCAGCCGTTTCTGGCGTTTATGCTTGGCGGAGGAATCGGGCTCTACGTCGCGCTGGGCGCGCGCAATCCGTCCAAAGCGATCGCGCTCGCGTCCTTCGCGTTGCCGCCGGCGACTTTCTACGCCGCGACGAGCTTCATGCTCGGCAAGCCGTTCCTGGTCTTCGTCGCGATTGTCGCCGCGTATTTCTTCGCGTCGCTGGCGATGTTGATTCCCGCGATCGACGAGTTCGACGTCGCGACCGGTCGTTCAACCGCCGACTGAAGATCGCCGCCGTTCGACCCCGGACGCCGCTTTCGACGCGTCCCCCCAAAACGCGTCCGGGCGACGGCGCGGGCGTAAGATACGTCCAAAACGATCAAAGCGCGCCGGAGCGCCCGGCGTTCGGTGTTATTTGACAAAACGCGGGCGTCTTTCTCCCAATTTTCCGCGAGCGCGTCGACGCGACGCCGTTTCGTCAAAAATCGTCGGTCCGCGACTTCAACGCCGACGCGTCGACGCGCGTCGAGTCGTCCTTCCGCGACAAAACCGTCTGAAAAAAACTCTTGTCAAATCAGCTTCCATATGTTATAATGGGCAAAATAGGCAATCTAAAAAATTGCGTTTTTTCATTTGCCATCAAAGCGCTTCTATCGACGGACCGATCGCGCGAGAACAGGAACCGATAAAATGCCGCGAACTAAACGAGACGAGGATCTCTTCAATCAGTCGTCGATGTCTTTTCTGGAGCATCTTGACGAGTTGCGCGCGTGTATGATCGGGGCGATTTTGTGCGTCGCGATCGGTCTGATCGTCTCGATCGTTCCGCTCGGGTTCTGCCCTTCTCTGGCGACGATGGCGGTTGAATACATTCAACATCCGTTGAAAAAAGCGCTCGAGAACTATCATATTCTCGAATCGCAACATCAACTCCAGCGCAAACGCGCGGAACTGCGCCAGGCGGGCTACGACCCCAATATCGCGTCCCTGCCGCAGAAGTTGCATATGACGGCTCGTCCGTTCTATATCTTTCCGCATGACCTTGAAACGCTCCGCAACGCCGGCGCGGAGGCGACCGTTCCGGTCTCGATCCCCGAAGAAGAACGACGACGACTCGAAAAAGTCAAACTGGTCGACAACTTCGGCGATTTCAAAAACGAAGCGGTTACTCAGACGAGTTTGCAAGACGCGTCGAACCCCAACGAGCCGATTATGATTCTCCTTTGGGAAAAAATTGGCGACGATTCCCGATCGAGAACGCGCGCGTTGTCCGTGCAGGAGTCGTTCGTCATTTTCTTGAAAACGGCGCTTTTTCTGGGGATCGTTCTGGGAAGCCCCGGCGTCTTCTATTACTTCTGGCGGTTCGTGGGCGCGGGGTTGTATCCGAACGAAAAAAAATACGTCTACCGGTTCCTGCCGCTGAGCGTCGGGCTGTTCCTCGGCGGTTTTGCCGTCGCGTTTTTCTTTGTCTTCGAATTTATGCTGTCGTTCCTGTTCCGGTTCAACGCGGGTATGAACATTGAACCGGACACGCGAATCAGCGAATGGCTCAACTTCGCGCTCCTCATTCCCGTGGCGTTTGGAACCGCGTTTCAACTCCCGCTGGCGATGTTCGTCCTCGAAAGACTCCGCGTCTTCTCGATTAAAATTTACATGGAGAAATGGAGAATCTCTATTTTCAGCGTCGCCTGCCTGGCTATGTTGATCACGCCGCCCGATCCTTGGAGCATGCTCATCATGCTCTCGTGCCTCGTTATTCTCTACTTCGGCGGAGTCGGATTGTGCAAGCTCTTTCCGAGAGACGACTCCGATTTTGACGATATCGACTAACGCGGTCGCGGCGCGGTTAAAAACAACGCGGCGCGTCGGGGAGCAATTCGCCGACGCGCCGCGTTGTTAGAAAAAAGGAGTCCGCTCTAGTGGCGGCAACCGCAATTGCATCCGCAAGTATGCGCGCGCGTCCCCCCGCAGTCGCTTCCGCAAGGCGCGTCCGCCGACTTGCCGCCCGGAGTCGAGGGCGCGCTCATTCTCTTAACGACCTGATTCGAACGACACTCGGGACAATTCGGCTTTTCCGACGCGCCGCGCGTCAATTCTTCAAAAACCGCCCCGCACTTCTCGCACTTAAATTCGTAAATTGGCATTAGTTCCCTTCTTCGATTCACTTTTTCTGGAATTTCGCGCCCGCAGACTTGAAAACGTCGGCTCCGATCGATCAACCGAGGCGACGAAGTCGCGCACGTCATAAACGCGGAAAAGCGCCGACGCAACCCTGTTCGAGTCGGTCGGCGCTTCGTTGTTTCAACTCAACCCGGCGCGCGAAGCGTTCGCGACGCCAAACGCGTTTGCAGGATCAACGATATTGACGATGCTGACGGAAAAGCGGCGAAAAAGGACCGTTCTTGGAACCGTCGTTGAAGTCGAGCCACCAGTAGCCGTCGTGCCACTGCATCGTGACCTTGCGCCATCCAAGCGGAACCTCAGGATAAGGATAGAACGGACCGACATATGGAAAAGCGGCGTCTTCATAAGCCTTCGGATAGGCGACTTGCGAGTAGTTCGGGTAACTCGCGTAGCTCGGCCAGGCGTAATTCGGAACGTTCGGACGACCGTCTTGAGTCATCGGAGTGGCGGCGCCTTGAGGAGCGAAATAATCGCTCGGCGAACGCGTCGCGCCGGGAACGGCCTCGACTTCCCCGTATCCGGGAACCGGAACGCCGACCGGAGCCCCGACGACGGGCGCGGGAGCGACCGCGGGAGCGGCGACGGGCGCGGGAGCGCCAATCGGAGTCCCAATCGGAGTTCCAAGAGCCGCTCCGCCGTTGTACGCGGGAACCGCTTCTTCAGAGTAGACGACCGGAGCCACTTCAACGGGAGTCAGAGCCTGGACGGGACGAATCGCCGAAGTCTCGACCGGACGAGCGGCGTTCGGCGTGACGTTCAAAGACTCGGAAACCGAACGGACTTTCGGAATGTGCCGAACGAAATTCGCGATTTCGTCGCGATCCGCTTCGGTGGCGACGTCGCCGCGAAGGCGAACCGTGCCTTCCTGATACGCCACTTCAATGTTGTACTGCGGATATTGTTGCGTCAGACGTTGAGCAATTTTATTGGCCTCGTCCTGATTACCAGCCTGAACGCTCGGAACGCCGAGAGCAATAAGTAAGCCGAAACAAATCGGTACGAACAAACGTCGCATGCCTCTTTTCCTCCTGCCAAGATCTATGATCGATCGATTGATTACATTCGTTTCGTCGGCCGCGTCGAACCTGACGGACGACTTATACCCGCGTCCTGCGAATCCTTTCGCGTCCTGCGAATATGAAACGACCAACGTAACGCCGCGCTCCACTAACGCGACGATCGACGGATACGTTTGCGCGATCTCGGGTTTTCGTGATTGTTATAGTTATATGTTCGATGTGACACTAACGCCGCGCGTCGTTCAAGAAGCGCGAACGCTAAATCCTCTCGTCGGCGACTCGGCTCGCGACGCCCCCGACGCGGGAACGCGGCGACCGCATAGAGCCGTTCGTTGAATTGTTTATCGTTGTTTTCCGGCGCGGAATTCAATCCTTTTTCTTTTTTTTCCCTTTTTGCGATAAATTTCAACGTTCAAATTAGCGGCTGAGAGCGTCGCGCGACTTTTAACGAATAACCGCAAGTTAAAATCTAACGATTTCAAGGAACAATTGGAAGGAACCCTAGCCGCTTATCGGCGTTAATATTCGCGACGCTTGAGTCTTTTTCTCAAAGAAGGCCGGCCCGAAAAACAAAAAGCCGAGCCCGCCGACGCGACGGACCCGACTTCGTTTCCAATCAACTCGATCTGGAAATCACTTGTTCTTGCCGCGATTAACGCGTCGACCCAGATTGAACTTAACGACGTAAGAAATCGCGTCGTTCCAACTTGGGAGCGTTCGCTCCGCGCGTTCTTCGCGAGGCGCGGAAGATTCGTCGACGTCCGTCAATTCGCGGTTTTCGTTCCGTTCGCGACGCGACGCGCGCTCGCGGCGCGAACGAGGTTCGCGTTCTTCGCGTTCTTCGCGTTCTTCGCGCGATCGGCGCCCTTCGCGAACGTCCGACTCTTCAATCTCCGATTCGTAATCGCGACGCGCTTTTCGACTTCGCGAGCGTCGTTCCTCGCGCGGCGGTTCGTTCTCTTCAAACGCAGGCTCGGCGTCGAACGACTCGACGCTTTCTTCTCGACGACGACGCGACCCGCGACGCGAACGCGAAACTTCGACTTCCTCAAATTCCGAAGCGGATTCGACCGGTTCGACGACCTCTTTTTTAATCTTGGACTTAGGCTCGCGCTTTCGGGGTTCTTCGGCTTTCGATTCCGGCGCGGGCGCCTCTTTCGACGTTTCCTCGGCCTTCTTCTCGCTCTTCTGTTTCTTTTCCCTACGCGGCGCGAATCCAAGGTTTTCCTCCGACGCCGACGTCGCGAAAAACGCCGCGAGTTCTTCGCTGTTCGTCAAGTCGATCGATTGAGGCTCGTCAAAAGCGTCGAGGACGGGGGCTCCCTCCGCGACGACTTCGTCCCGCTCCGGTCGAGCCGGAACCGATTCTTCAATCGCCTCGACTTCGGACGCCGCGACCTCGTCCGGTTCCTCGACGTTGACCTCGGCGGAATCCTCAACCTCCTCGGTTTTTGCGTTCGCGCCCCACTCGAGCTCGATCGTGTCGGAGGAATCCCAGAAATCGGCCGAGATACCCTCAAGTTCCGAAGACTTCGCCGACTTCTCGACGGGTTCTTCGACCGACTCGGATTCGACGATTTCCGCGACCGGTTCGACCGTCGCTTGCAAAGCCGCGTTGAGCGAGACGGCGGACGTTTCCGGCAAAACGAGCGGCGCGGACTCGTCGACAAAGGACGTCTCGATCGAAATTGTCTCTCGAGGCGAGGGCTCTTCCGGCGACGTCTGAACGACCGTTTCGTCGTCGACGGAATTAATCGCGCTCGAATCGACCGACTCGGGCGTTTCCGCAACGACGGAAACGCAAGCCGCGTCGACGATCGGTTCGGCGGCCGGCTGCTCGACGACAAGTCCATCAGGCTGTTCGCCCGGAACGAGCGCCGCGAAATCTTCCGAGTTCGAGACGGACTCGGATTCCGCGACGGACTTCCTTCGCGCGACCTGCTGAATCTGAGCGAGAATGCCGTCGATCGCGGCGTCTTTTTGTTCCTCTTCGGGCGTGGCGGGCTTGGCGCGCCGACGACGCTTCGGCTTGGGAACGTCCTCCGCGACGCGCGTCTTCTTCGACTCGCGCGACGCCGCGGCGACGACTCCGTCGACAAGCTCCGCGCTTAGCGATTCCAAAGAAGTTTTCGAGTCGAGCGCCTCGACGACCTTGGACGCGCCGTCCGCCTTCCTTTTAGCGGCGGCTCCCGCTTTTTTCCGCTCGTCCAGTTTCTTCGATTTAGAAGCTTTTTTCGATCCGGTTTCCGACTTGGAGGCGGCTTTTCTAGCCGTTTTTTCTTTTGGTTGTTCTTCCGCCGGGACGTCGTCGTCCTGGAGTTGTTTTTGCAGTTCGTCCCAGTCGGTTTGTTGTTTCTCTCGTGCCATTTCAAACGTATTCAATAATAACTATATCTTGGACTTACGGTCGCCGTCGATCGTCTCGTCGATCGGAGCGTTGAAAAGTCCGCGGCTTTTCGGCGACCTGAACGCCGCTTGAACGCGGCTTTCCGCAAGGAGGCGGACAATCGAGCGCCAAGCTCGAGCAAACGCGAAGAACGGCAATATGGAAAACGACAAAATCCGTCCCGGTCGAGGATCGGAAAAAGCCGGGGAGGAGCGTTCTTTTGCTCGACTCGACCCGATTTGCGAAACGAACCGTTCGACCTTTCCGCGCAGGCGCGAGCAGGCGCTAAAATAGCGAATTTATTATAACTCTGTCAGTTGGTTTGTCAAGTTGCTTGACGACTTCAGGCAACTTTTTCACAATTGACTCGCGACGCGAGACAAGTTCAAACTCAGTCGAATTGCTCGTCGAACGAAGTCTCGTCGTCATTCGCGCCGGACAATTGCGTTTCGCTCCCGAAATTTTGCGCCGCCTCGGTCGATTCGACGGCGACGGGAGTTCCAAGCGACTCGGTCGTGCTCAATTCCCCGCCGCCATACCGACGCGCGAAAAGATCCGGCTCGATCGACGATTGTTCCGGCTCTTCGGGAACCGACGCCGGAACGCGACCGAAGCGCGCTTTGAGCCGGCGATACGACGACGCGACGAACGCGGGACCGACCGCGAAGACCAACGCGCCCAGAAGCCCGATCTGCTTTCTGTCGAGCAGGAAAAAGACGACCGTCCAAACGGCGACAAACAGTCCCGCGTAAAAGCTTCTAAACGCGCTACGTTTCGCGCCTCTCTTCTTCAAAAACGACATAAAGAACGCCGTAAGCACGAGAATAAACGCCGCCGTGGAATAACGAGACGCGAAAAAGTCGAACGATTTGGGCGTCGACGCCACGATCACGCGACTCGTTTCGCCGTCCGAGACCCCGAAAAGAAGGCGCGTCGAAGAACCCGCGTCGTACGTCCACAAGCTCTGGGGAGAAGCGACAAACGCCGCGTCGTCCGACGTCGACGACTCGACGCTATACGCTTCGTCAAGTTTCGACTTTTGACGCGTCGTCTCCTCGTACTGCGACCGACCCCAACGCGACGTCGGATCCGCGAGCTCGTCTTCAGGATTGACGACGACGCCTTTCTCCGCGATATGCGTCGCGCGACGCCAGCGCGCAGTCGTTTCTTCGGGCGAGCGAGCAAACTGCGCGACGGCGCTTTGATTCTCGCGCCAGGCGAGATCCCACCGGGCGCGAAGCCGAGGAAGATCGTCCGCGTTTTCGCCGGAAAGTTGGGAGAGATCGCTTTCGTAAGCCTCGAGAAGCGCGCTCGCCTCCTCGACGTGGAATCGATAGAGCAATCCTCCGGCGTCCGACCATAAAATCGGTTCGCGTTCGGCGTCCGCAAACTCGGTTCTGGAAGGGGGCGCTTCCAAACTCTCGTCTCCGCGTCCAAAAACGCGCCAACGCGTTCTCGCGACGTCGAGCGACTCAAACGCGCAAGTCCAATAGACGCGTTCCGGCTTGACCTTCCTGAAAACGTTCTCGACGGAGTCTTTTTCGCCGACGACGATAAAATCCGCGCAAAACGCGGGCGTTCGCCGAGAGCCGCAAACCGCCTGAACATTCGGCGACAATCGGCTCGAGCCGCGAAAAGAAGCTTCGACGAGCTTCACGTAAGGCGTCGAGTCCAGATCGACGCGCCAGAAGCTATGACTGCCGTTCGATCCGACGCGCTCGACGAACCGCCGGGAACCGTTGACCGTTACTTCGAGAAGTTCGCACGAGCGCGGAACAAGGAGCGCGCATTCGTTCGCCGAGTTCTTGCGGATCATAAACGACGCGGATCCGAAATACTCGTCGCGCGCGTTCATATAAAACGAGTAGCTCGCGCGCGACGCCGAAAGATTCGCGTCGGCGGAAAGAAGTTTCGCGCTCGCCGTCGGTTCGCGGTGGTAAAAGCTGAATTCGTAATCGGTCAATCCCCCGGTAATATTGCGCAAATCGTCCAGGAGCTCTTTCTTCAATTTGTCGACCGCGAAAGCCGATTCTTTGGCGATCGAACTCACGATCGAGCCCGTCGCCTTATTGACGGAGCTTCTCGTCGAATCGTCGACAACCTCGTCCAAATCACGAATCGTCCAATTAAGCCGTTCGTTTTGGCGGTCGGTCATTTTGCGCTCGGGAAGCGCGACGTAGCGCTCGACGCCGGACACGTCTTCGCGCAAAGACGACGGCGCCAATTGGAATTTCGGAAGACGAATGGCGTCCGGATCGTTTTTAAACGTCGCGACCAGGCGAATGTCGATCGGATTGCCAAGCGGCTTTTTAGGAGTCAGAGAAATCGCGCGCCCTCCAGAGTACGTCGTCGCTTCCGCGACGTCGAACCGAGACTCGACGTCCTCGATCTCCCAGGA
>CAMZEO010000146.1 GCA_947305735.1 uncultured Planctomycetales bacterium
GTAACGTCAATCGTTGAAATAGGTTGCCTTTGCGAAAATCTATACGTTTTCGCAATCGAATTAATGCCGTTTTTTACGAAATGAAAAGCTGTTTTTAGGCTAAAATTTGAGATTTTTCTTGCGAAAAAGTTGTTAGAATGTAGAATTAGATAAATTATTTAAAATAGGATGTTATTTGCGAAAACGTATAGGTTTTCGCAGATATCGCTCCTTTTTCCCATAGGATTTTTTGCTTTTTGTAAAAAGATGTTGTTTAGGAAGGGGCGTTTCGATAAATCCGGCGTTTGACGCCAAAAAAGGTCTGGCTTCGCGTTCGAGGGTCGCGCAGTTTCGCGCCGATTTCAATCGACGCGACGACTCGCGTCGAGCGCGGAAACCGTCGGCGCGCGGTTACGGTCTCCAATTCACGACGACTTCCTGGGAAATCGACGCGTTTGGCTCGACCTCTCCGTAGGCGAGGAAGGCGGCGTAGGGCGCGGCGGTATGGAACGCGTCTCTCAACGCGCGCCGAATCGAGCCGTCGACAAGCACGACCTGGGGCAAGTCCGCGTCCCGCAACGCGCGAAGGCTCTCTTGAATCGCGTCGGACAGCGCCTTCTCGCTTTTTGGGTCGAGCGCGAGCGTCGGCGCCTCGGAATCGCCGACGCTCAGGGCGTTTCGCAACGCGTCCTCGGCTTGCGGGTCCAACATGGCGACGCGCAATTTTCCGTCTTCGTCTTTAAACCGCGCCG
Source organism: uncultured Planctomycetales bacterium (assembly GCA_947305735.1). Classification (GTDB taxonomy): domain Bacteria; phylum Planctomycetota; class Planctomycetia; order Pirellulales; family Thermoguttaceae; genus RUG369. Next base: position 732 of record CAMZEO010000146.1, read on the forward strand.
TCAGAAAACGGGACAAACGCGAACGAACGTATTCGAGCGCGCGATAGACGCCGGCGTCGGGCTCGCGCAACGAAAGATCGCCGATCGCTTCCAAAACGACGTCGAGCCGACGAATTGAAACGCCTTCCTCCAAAAGGAGTTGAAGCGTCTTTTGAATTCTCGCCAGCCGCGCCGTCGTTTCGCGCGACGTTTCCTCGCCGGACGTTCCGAGCGCTTCTTCGACGATAGCGGGCGCGCTTTCGCGCAATCGTTCGATCAATCGTTTCGTCGCGTCGCGCGTCAAAAGAATCCCCGCCTCGCGCCGCGCGACCTCGAGCGTTTTCTTTTCGACGAGGTCTCCCGCGGAAAGAAGCGCGTACCCTTTTTTCTCGGCCTCGGCGTTCAGCGACGGATCGATCCAGTAAGCGGTCTCCCCGCCCGGCGCGATCGTTTGAAGTCCTCGAAGAGGCCCCGCGACATACGCGTTCGACACGGCCAACGTCATTTGAGGATACGCGATATCGAGAGCGACTTCGTCCCCGAAGATTTTTATGGCGAATTGATTCTCGTCGAGCTCCTCGGAATCCCGAACGCGCGCCTTGGGCAGGATTAAGCCGAGTTCCGCCGCGATCGTCTGACGAACGGTTCGAATCCGATCGAGCAAAGAAGGCCCGCCTTCCGGCTGCGCGATCGGAACCAAACCGACGCCGATCTCCAATTCCAGGGGATCGACGGTCATAAACCGTTCGACGTCGTCGGGATCGTCGTTCGTTTTTTTCCCGTCTTTTTTCCGTTCGATTCCAGCCTTTTCTTCTTCCGGCGCGTTATCCTTGCGACTCGACGCCAGCGCGAGAATAAAGCACCCGAGAGAAAGGATCGACAACGGAACGACGGGAAGCCCGGTAAACGCCAACGCGGCGAGAAACGCGCCGACGCAACACAACACGATCGGTTTTCCAAAGGTCTGCCGCAACGCCGATTCGGAAATATTCTGAGCGTTGGAAGAACGGGCGACGAGAAGCCCCGTCGCAAGAGAGATTAAAAAGGCGGGAATCTGGGAAACGAGTCCGTCGCCGATCGTCAACTTCGAATAAATCGCCGCGGCGTCTCCAATCGGAAGACGACGCTGCAGAACGCCGACGCACAATCCGCCGATCACGTTGACCGCCACGATCGCGAGACCGGCGATCGCGTCTCCGCGAACGAATTTGCTCGCGCCGTCCATGGCGCCGAAGAAATCCGCCTGTTCCGACAATTCGGCGCGCGCCTCCCGAGCTTCCTCCTCGGTAATATTGCCCGCGTTCAAATCAAAATCGATCGCCGACTGACGACCCGGCAGAGCGTCGAGCGTAAATCGCGCGGAAACCTCGCTAATGCGCGTCGCGCCCTTGGTAATAACGACAAACTGAATGATAATGAAAATCAAAAAGACGACCGCGCCGACGACGATGTTGTCGCCCGCCACGAAACGACTGAACGCGTCGATAACCTTGCCCGCGTTCCCCTGAGTCAAAATAAGACGAGTCGTCGACACGTTTAAAACGAGTCGGAAGAGAGTCGTCGTGAGAAGTATCGTCGGGAAAGAACTAAACTCGAGCGGTTTGCGAACGAAAAACACGGAAAGAAAAACGGTCGCGGAAAGCGCGAGATTGACCGACAACAAAAGATCCGTCAGCCCGTTGGACAAACGGAAGAGAAGCGTCAACACGCAGGCAATCGAGAAAAGCGGCAACGCCGCTTCCCGCCAACGGAACTGTTTTAAGCGATCGTTCATTACTACCCGTCGCTTCGCGCCTGGAAGGGCTTTATGGAGAACGCGTCGTCGAAAAACGGAAAGTGCGCGGATTCCGCGTCGGGAACCTGTCGACAGACCGACGCGCGACCTCGCCGCGGCGCGTCCCAAAAGCGCGGCTTCCGCGAAAAAACGTCGCGGTAGTATAACGTGTTATTTTTCCCCTTGCAAGCGCGTTTTTCCCCTTTTTTCACGCGAGTTCGAGTCGGAAGAGCCGTTCAACAGCCGAACGGAATAGAAGAAAATGACGAAAATCATAAGGACGACGACGTAAACCTGCAGGACGTCGAACGGGGATCCGCCGTTTTGCGGCGCGACTTCCGTTTCTCCTTCGTTTCGAGCGGAACCGTCCGAAACCCGAGGCTCTTGCAAAGCCTCCTCGTTTTCAACGGCGGCTATCTCGTCGCCGACTTGATCGGATTCGATCTCGGCGTCCTTGGGAACGGAATCGGAAACGGGAAGAATTCGAGGTCGAGTCGGATCTTTTTCGTCAAGTCCCAGCGCGAGCGATTCGTCGTCGACGACGCGCGCAGTGGTGGCGATTTCGGCGCGCGGAGCGTTCTCGTCGACTAGCGCCCACAACGCGCGCGAATTGCGAAACTCCGCTTCGTCGCGTCTCTTTTTCGCCTCGGCGAGAGAATAGGCGTCGAGCGCGTCAAACGCGTCGTCGTCCGCGACTTCGGGACGAGCGCGCTTCAAGTCTTCCTGCATCACGACGAACGTCGGCGAAAAAATCGGGGGCGAGGGAGGCGCCGCGTATTCGTTGGCGCGCAAATATTCAAGGGACGCGCGCTCGACCTTCTCGATCGCGGCCTTGCGCCCAAGACGCGTAAAATCCTCCGGATTTTCGCCGCCCGCGGGAAAATACAACGCCTTTTTGGAAACGGGAAAAACGCCCGCCCTCTTCAACGCCTCGCGCATTTCCAAGTCGGAATTCTCCGCGACGGCGCAGGCGCTCGGGGCTTCCTTCCAGGGGAGAATCGAAACGGGAGAAACGCCCGTCTCTTCGGAATCAAGAAGGTTTTCCGCGTAGATTTCGGCGGCGCGACGTATCGCTTGAGTCAAAAACGCGCGCAGGCGAACGCCCGTCGTCCCCATCGTGCATTGACCGTCGGAACCCCAAAGAATTCCCGCCAACTCTCCGTAACGGTTAAAAATGGGCCCGCCCGAATCGCCCTGCCGAACTCCATGCTTAATCGACGCGGTTTCGTAAAGAGGCGACGGGATTAATTTCGCGAGTTTCTCCGCTCTCTTTTCGTCCAGAAGTTTCTCCGCGACGCCGGAATCGTCCTCGTCGTCGACTTTATCGTCGAAAACGCCGTCCGGGTCGACGAGCGAAACGTAATTCGTCAACTTGCCGCGCCCCATCTGGAAATCGGCCAGACCGTTCGACTGACCGTATCCGCCGACCCAGAAAACGTCGCCCAAACGCGGCGCTTCGCTGGAAATGGGAAGAGGCGTTATATCGACGGGACGCGCGATAATCAGCGCGGCGAGATCCCAAATATCGTCGCGAAGAACGACGCGCGCGGAATAAACCCCCGACGGAAAATAGACGTCGATCGATTCCGTCGCCTCGCTCACCACGTGCCAGTTGGTGACGACGATTCCCCACGCGTTATATTCCGCGACGAGCGATCCGGTGCCGTAGTAATACGGGGTGGTTTGAACCCCGTCCACGTTCGTCTTTGTTCCGGAACGTCCGACAATCTTCGCGACGGCGGGAAAGTACGTCTGAACGCCGTTGCGATCCCGTCGAAAAGGATCCGACGTTTTATCTTCCTTCTTAGCCGAAGGTTTTTCCGCGTTCGAATTTGAAGAAAACGCCTGCGAACTCCCGGACTCGACGCCCCGCGCGTCTTGACCGGCGGGGTCGAAAGAACCTCGAAGACTCGAATCGTCCGCGCATACGACGGACGCGAAGCGCAACGCGCATAGTAAAACGACGCAAAAGAAAGAAAATGCGCCCGGCGCGATTCTTACCGCTGAATCTGTTCTCAAAATATCCGCCGTCGACTTTGATTCAAAATGGTTCGTAAAGCGAGCGAGGCGATATTTCCCTGTTACCGCCCGCAAGTAGGAACGACGCGCGCCCCCGCGTCCGTTCATTATACCCCCGTCGTCGCTTTATAAAGAGTTTTTTCAAGTCGACTTCAACAAAAAAAACCTCTTTCCAAAAGTTAAGTTCCGCCAAAACAACAGACTCTTTTTATTTGCAATTTTCTTTAATAACAAACGATTCGACAAACTTTAACGAAAGCCTAAAAACAAAAAAAACGCGACTATCAACAGCGTCGTTTCCTAAACCCCAAAATCGTCATTTTTTAACTTATTCTCACGCGGTCGTTTGACGATAATCCAAAAGCGGCGACAAGCGCCGTAAAAAGCGAAACACAGGAAAAGAATTATGAAAAAACAGATCGTTGCGTTATTGCTCGTCCTGATGATCGGCGGAGCGATTGTGATAGGTTGCCGTCCTTCCGGCAAAACAAGAGAACTGTTCAACGTCTCTTACGATCCGACAAGGGAGCTTTACGCGGACTACAACAAGTTGTTCGCGCGACATTGGCTCGAACTTACCGGAGAAACGATAGAAGTCGACAAAAGCAACGGCGGTTCCGGGGCCCAGGCTCGCGCCGTCAAATCGGGTCAGCCCGCCGACGTCGTCACGCTCGCGCTGGCGTCCGACGTCGACGTCGTCGCCTCGGGCGGCTTGTTCGCGGAGGGAGCGGACGACCCCGAAAGCGATTCTTATTGGCAAAAACGACTTCCAAACAACAGTTGCCCTTACGTCTCGACGATCGTAATTCTCGTCCGGGAAGGAAACCCCAAAAATATTAAAGATTGGGACGATCTCGCGCGCGAGGACGTCAAAGTCGTGACGCCTAATCCGAAAACGTCGGGCGGAGCGCGTTGGAATTACCTGGCTCTTTGGGGATACGCGCTTGACAAAGCGCTCGCCGAAGACGGAGGTCTCGACGCCTTCAAGGCGGGGACGATCGATCCGGCGAAAGTCGAAGCCGGTCAAAAAGAGGCTTGCGAATTCACGAAGAAAGTCTTTGCCAACGCCGTGGAACAGGGCATGCAGTCGGGCGCTCGAGGCGCCACCGACGATTTCGTCAAAAACGGAGTCGGCGACGCGTTCATCGCTTGGGAGAACGAAGCGATTCTCGCGAAAGAATACTCGAAAGAAGCGCTTGAAATCGTGACGCCCTCGCTGACGGTCAAGGCGGAGCCTCCCGTCGCCGTCGTCGACAAAATGGTCGACAAAAGAGGAACGCGGGATATCGCCGAAGAATACCTGAAGTTCATGTACGAGCCGGAAGCGCAGGAACTAATCGCGAAGAACCACTATCGTCCCACCGACGAAAACGTCTTGGCGAAGTATCGGGACGTTTTCCCGGAAACCGCGCTTTTCACCGTCGACGAGATTTTCGGCGGCTGGAAGAAAGCGCAAAAAGAACACTTCGAAGAAGGCGGGTTCTTCGACAAAATGCTTCTGGAATTCGCTAAAAAACAGTAAAAACGCTCCATAGCGACGCGAGGTTTCTATGAGGATTGTTCAACGGAGCGTCCTGCCCGGTTTTAACATAACGATGGGATTCACGATCACTTACTTGTGTTTGATCGTGTTAATCCCGTTGTCCGGACTCTTTGTCGTAACGTCGGGAACGTCGTTTGGCGAAATCAGGGAGATCATGTCGAATCTTCTCGTCAAGCGCGCGTTCTTTTTAACGTTTCGATCGTCTCTGGTCGCGGCTTGCGTCAACGCGTTTTTCGGCTTGATCGTCGCGTGGTCCCTGGTTCGATACCGTTTCGTCGGGCGACGATTTATCGACGCCATGGTCGATCTGCCGTTCGCGTTGCCCACGGCTGTCTCCGGCATCGCGCTCGCGAGAATCTATTCCGACTCCGGATGGCTCGGAAAAGGTTTTACCGAAAACGGATGCGTCACGAAAGCCTTCCACGCCTTCGGTTCGGCGCTCTCGGCGACGGGACTGCCCTGCTTTGCCGACTGGGGAGAAAAGATCCTCGCTTGTCCCGCGTTTCCGATTCGAAACACGGAATTTGGCGTCACGTTGGCTTTGATCTTTATCGGAATGCCGTTCGTCATTCGAACGCTGCAGCCGGCGATCGAAGAAATCGACCGAGAAACGGAAGAAGCGTCCGCAAGTCTCGGCGCGTCGAGATGGCAAACGTTTCGGCGCGTCCTCTTTCCGTCCCTCCTTCCGGCGCATCTCAGCGGATTTGCAATGGCGTTCGCGCGCGCGCTGGGCGAATACGGCACGGTTATTTTTATCGGAGGCTCCCTGCCGGGCAAGACGCAGACCATTTCTTACGTCATCTATGAAAAGGCGGAAGAAAACAATCTGGTCGCGGCTTCCGTCGTCGCCGTCGTCACGCTCGCGCTCTCGTTCGCTATCCTGTTGCTCATCAATTTGGCGCAGGTTTGGGCCAACAAGCGCTGCGTCAAACCGGATTGACGCCGATCGCGACGTCCGCGTCAAAAAAACCGCCTTGCGCGTCGGCGCGCATGGCGGTTTTTTGTCTAATCAAGACTTCGCAAATTGAGAACGTCCGCGGCGACGGGTATTGTTTGTTCAACAAGCCTTTTAAGACCGCGCTTATTGAACCGGCGCGAATTCAATTCCCTCCTTTTCGGCGTAATCCGCGGCAAAAGAACCCTCCGAAACTTGAATTGTCAACTGCGGACAACCCGCGAAGGCGCCGTCCCCAATCTCGACGACGCTCTCGGGAACGGCGACGGAGGTCAGCGAAGAGCAATCTGAAAACGCCCAATCTCCAATCTTTTCAACGCCTTCCGGAATACAAATCGAAGTCAGCGAAGAACAAGAATCAAACGCGAGATCTCCAATCATTTTGACGCTTTCAGGAATGGCGACGGAAGTCAGCGAAGAGCAATCAGAAAACGCGTAATCTCCAATTTCCTTGACGCTTTCCGGAATGGCGACGGAAGTCAGCGAAGAGCAACCGTAGAAGGCGCCTTCTCCTATCTCCTCGACGCCTTCCGGAATGGTAATAGCGGTCAGCGAAGAGCAACCTGAAAACGCGTGATCTCCAATCTCTTTGACGCTTTCCGGAATGGTAATAGAGGTCAGAGAAGAGCAATATGAAAACGCGTGATCTCCAATCTCCTTGACGCTTTCAAGAATGGCGACGGAAGTCAGCGAAGAGCATTCTGAAAACGCGGAACTTCCAATCTCCTTGACGCTTTCCGGAATGGTAATAGAGGTCAGAGAAGAGCAACCGCAAAAAGCGTCTTCGCCTATCTCTTCGACGCCTTCGGGAATTGTTACCGAGGCCAGCGACTCGCGCCACGCGAAGGCGCCGCTTCCTATTTTGACGACGGTTTCCGGAACGTCAAAACTATCTCTTTCAATTCCCGCAGGAAATGAAACAATCAATTTTCCATCTTTGGAAAAAAGCGCGCCGTCGATTACTCGATAGTTGGGATTGTCGCATGCAATTTCAATCGAGGTCAGCAAAGGACAGAAAGCAAACGCGCCCTCGCCAATCTCTTCGACGCTTTCGGGAATGATTATCGACGTCAATGAAGTGGAAGCAAACGCGCGCTCGCCAATGCTTTTAACGCCGTCGGGAATAGTTGTCGAAATCAGCGAGGAACAATCGTCAAAAGCGCTTTCGCCAATCTCTTCAACGCCTTCGGGAATAGTGATCGAAATCAGTGAAGAACAATTATCAAAAGCGCTTTCGCCAATCTTTTTGACGCCTTCAGGAATGGTGACAGAGACCAGCGATGAACAACCCAAAAAAGCGCGTTCTCTTATTTCTTCGACGCCTTGCGGTATGTCAAACGTTTTTTCCTCGCCGAAATATCTTACGAAAGTCTTTCCGTCGTCGCTAAGCTCGTAATCGGGCCCGTCCGCGTCAATCGGCTCGAATTCGAATCCGCTTTCTTCGGCGAATTTTCTGGCGTATGAGTTTTTGAAAGCGCGAATTGTCGGCTTAGAATCGGCGAACCAATAGAAGTCAATCTTTACGACGCTTCTGGGGATAATAATTGAGGTCAGTGAAGAACAATCGCCAAATGTCCAACCGCCAATATGTTCAACGCCTTCAGGAATACAAATCGAAGTCAGCGAAGAGCAAGACGCAAACGCGCCGTTTCCAATTTCTTTGACGCCTTCAGGAATACAAATTGACGCAAGGGCCGAACATCCTGCAAACGCGTCGTCGGCGATATGGACGACGCCTTCCGGAAAAACATAATTGTCAACGCCCGCCGGACACGCAAGCAACGTTTTTCCGTCTTTGGAAAAAAGCGCCCCGTCAATTGATCGATAACTGGAATTATCGCTCTCAACTTCAATCGACTTCAGCGAAGAACAGCGACAAAACGCGCCCTCGCCAATTTCCTTGACGTCTTCTGGAATGACAATTGAAGTTAGCGAAGAACAGCGACAAAACGCGCCCTCGCCAATCTCTTTGACGTTTTTTGGAATAGTAATCGAGGTCAGCAGGGAGCATCCGTTAAACGCGAAGTCTCCAATTCTCTCCACCCCTTCCGGGACCGCGTAGTTTTCAACGCCCTCCGGACATACAATCAATGTTTTCTCGTCTTTGGAGAAAAGCGCCCCGTCGATTGAACAATAACAAGAGTTGTTGTTCGCGACGTCAATGGTCGTTAGCGAAGAGCAACCCGCGAACGTATAATTTCCAACCTTTTTAACGCCTTCTGGAATAGTAATCGAGGTTAGCGAAGAACAGTTGTGAAAAGCCATACCTCCAATCCGTTCAACGCCGTCGGGAATACAAATTGAAGTCAGCGAAGAACAAAATGCAAACGCGCCGACGCCGATCTCTTTAACGCCTTTCGGGATGGTAATCGAGGTCGGCGAAGAGCAACCTTCAAACGAGAATTCGCTAATTAATTCAACTTCTTTCGGAACGTCGTAGCTTTCTTTTTCTATCCCGGCAGGAAACTTAAATAACGTTTTTCCGTCCTTGGAAAGAAGAACGCCGTCGACAGATCGATAGTTCGGGTTGGCGTTCGAGACTTCAATCGAAGTCAGCGAAGAACAGCCGGAAAATATGTCCTTTCCGAGTTCTTTGACGCCTTCGGGAACGCTTATCGACGTTAGCGAAGAGCAACCGCTGAACGCCCCGTTTTCAATCTTTTCGACGGTTTCGGGAATGTTGATCGACGTCAGCGAAGAACAAAATGCAAACGCGCTCTCCCTAATTACCTTGACGTTTTCAGGAATAGCGATCGAGGTCAGCGAAGAACAATCATAAAAAGCGTCTTCGCCTATCTCTTCGACGCTTTCGGGAATAGCGATCGAGGTCAGCGAGGAACACCCGTAAAATACGTACCTTCCGAGTTCTTTGACGCCTTCGGGAATGACAAACGAGGTCAGCGAAGAACAGCCATGGAACGCCCAGCTTCCAATCTCTTTAACGCTTCCGGGAATCGTAATCGACGTCAGCGAGGAGCAATCCTCAAACGCGCTCCCTCCAATCTCTTTAACGCTTCCGGGAATCGTAATCGACGTCAGCGAGGAACAACCCTTAAACGCGCCGTCTCCGATCCTTTCAACGCCTTCCGGAACGACAAACGTCGTTTCGTCGCCGAAATACTTTCCAAAAATCTTTCCGTCGGCGCTAATCGCGTAGTCCGAAGTCTGCGAAAAGGAACTTCGCGCCGCGCATAATTGGAAAAGTACGGCGGCGGAAATCACGACAAGTGTAAAAGTATTCGTCTTTTGGTTCATTGTTGCCTCGTTTAATCTCCAATCAAATCGCTTCGACGCGTCGTTCGACTTCAGCGTCTCCTTCAAACGACTTGCGCGTCGTCTCCCGCCGGCGGCGAAACGTCAAATCACTTCTCAATTTTCCCGATCTTCGTCAAATAGCCGATCAAGTCGTCGACGTCAAAATCGTTCAAAACGCCGTGAATCGTATTCGTCAGCGGAATAGGACCGTAAGGCTTTT
>CAMZEO010000147.1 GCA_947305735.1 uncultured Planctomycetales bacterium
CGTTTCATCGCCGTCTTTTTATAAATGGAACTCGTATACGTGGAAACCAACGCCTTGTAACAAGAAAGGGCGCGGTTAAACTCGCGACAGAAGAACCAACATTCTCCCGCGAAGAAAATGCCGTCTTCTTCGATGAGAGTGCCGCTTTTGGGCATATCGTACGGATGTTTGCGAGCGTAATCGGGACGAAGAGCCGGACCGGGCCAACGCGACGCCGCTTTTTCGTAAAGCGTCGCGGCTTCTCGCAAATACTTCTTATCCCGCGTTTTTGTATACTCGTTTTGCTTCTTGCAAGCTCTGCGCATATACTCGAGCGCCGCGCGTTCGTTCGGTCCCAAACCGACCCACGCGCGGATATTGTCAAGGGTCAACGCGTATCTCGACCAATCGATCGGCATAGGCGCGTCTTTTTCCCAGTCGTAGAGATCCCTTTTGGACTCCTCGTTCTCAAGCATCATTTCAAGACCGGCGAGCGTTATCGTCGAGATCATCCCGTCGGAATCCTCTTCCGAATCCGCGTGTTCCGCGTCAAGATTACGAGCGAAAAGTTCGGATCCGCCGTCTTCAATCGGTTGAAGAAAACGCTTCTGCTTTTTGGAATTTTCATGTCGACGCGTCTCTTTTTCCAGAAGCCACGCCTCAAAGTTCTTTTTTAACTCGCCTTCGGTTTTTTCCCGATCCGCCAACGATTCGCGTTTTGGTTGAGGGCGAAAAGTATCGTCGTCGTAATCAATCGTCTCGTATTGACCGGTCGGTTCGGGAACGTCCAAGCCCGTTTTGGCAAATTCGGGTAATTCGCTCGACTCGGGAGGAGAAACGGGATCGTCGATTTCTGGAAAAGAATCCTCGATAACCGGATAGTCGTCGTCTTCCTGACTGCGAATCACTCCGGACGATTTGTTTCCCGGCTTGCGAGAAGAACGAGAATCCGCCTTCTCGTTTTTCTCGTCGGGAGCTTGACCAAGGTAATAGAAGTCGGCGGAAGGACCGTAATAATAAACGCCCGGAGTCTCGTAAAAAACCGGTCCGACAGGTTCGACATAAATCGGTTCCGGCGGCGGACAACAACCGTCGTCGTATATCCAAAGCGCGCAACCGCCGACGCTCAATGAAAAAACGGCAAGGACGAGAGCCAAGGCTCTCGACGCAATCGGTCGAACGTCTGAAAAATTCGCGTGGCTCTGATATGACATTGGGAACGTCCCTGTTCTTATGATCGATTTTTGAACTGCGCTTCAGCTTGCTCAAGACGCAAAAAAACGCTATCTCGCTTCCGTTTCAACCGTCGTTTTGGAACGCGACAGCGCAAACGGCAACCAGTCGAGGGAACGCGGACGACGGCGCAAAACCTGGCAAATATACTTCTCGACCAACTCGCGATAAGCGACGCGCGCTCCGCGCGGAAAAGATTCGTACGGAACCAGCGTCTCGTCGTCAAGAGCTTCAAGCGCAAGGCGCGTTTGCGTTTCGCGATCCGATTTGTCAATTGAGCTCAAACCGGTCGTTTCTTCCTCCCGCGCGCGACGCCAATTCTCCAACGTCCGAGCCGTTTGAAGAGTCTTTTCGGCTCCTTCAAGCGAAACGTCAAACACCTTCAACGCCCCGATCGTCGTCTGCGTCAAACCAAAATGACGCTTTGTCGCGCGACAACGCGAACAGACGATCCCGCCGGAAGACGCGTCAAAAAAAACGCGACGTTCGAGATTGCTTACGCGTTCAAGCGGAAGCTCCTCGCCGCAATCGACGCAATGTCTAACGGAAGGAAATTCGCCCATCGAGTTGAGCAAACCCGCCTCGAAATAAGCCAAACGAGCGGCGACATTCCCGCGAAACTGAAATCGTTCAAGCGTCGCGTCGGTCAACGTCCATAAATCGGGAGCAGGAACGTAGTCGACGGTCGCAAAATCAAGCGTTTCCGCAACGTAATAACCGGCGTATAATCCGCGAAGATTTTGCGAGGTCGGACGAAAACGGCGGCGTAGCTTCGCCTCGGTAAAAAGGTCGAGCGCGTCCGAATTTTTCCTTATAAAAGATAAGCGAATAGACGCAAGCAAGTCAAGAGAGGTTTCAAACGGATTCTTGAGGCGTCTCGCCCCCTTCGCAAGACCGCGAACCTTTCCCATCTCGCGCGTAAAAACATTAAGAATCAAGCTCGATTCGCTGTATTCCACGCTTTTAACGACCAACGCGTCCGCTTTTTCCAGACTCATACGGGCAATTCTCCGCCGAAAACGCTCTCTACAAACATATTGAACCGATTAGAGACATTATGACGAATATAACGAAAGACGTCAAACCATTTCAAAACCATTTCGCGCGGAAGAAAAGAGAAAGAGAAAGACCGCGTTGAAAATCGGCGAAATTCAAAAATAATCCCTTGACCGTTTGGGATTCGTCATTAGAATGAGAAAGTCGTTTGCGAACGTCGCTCTTTGAGCGGCGGAATCAGACGCTAAATGGTGGGAGTAGCTCAGTTGGATTAGAGCATCGGATTGTGGCTCCGAAGGTCGGGGGTTCGAATCTCCTCTCCCACCCTGAAACCGAGTTAAGTTGCGCTTAACTCGGTTTTTTTAACGCCGATTCTCTTTCTATTGAAACAAATCACGCCTTCCATAGAGAATGCAAATTGCAGTAGGCGTAAACGGCGATCGGCTCGTCGCCGTCTTCAATCAAAAAGCTCGCCTTCGGCTCCGAACCCGGACTAAGCGCTTTGCGCTGATTGCCGAACTTCGTTTGAACGGCGATCCACTCGATATAATGCTCCGGCGTCATCGGATGCGCTTGCGATCCGACGACAACGTCGACGCGTCCTCCCTCGACGGTGAAGCAAGGGACGTGCTTTTCGACGGAGGCGTCGGTCGTGCCGGGAACAATCTCGACCATAGGTCGACCGCAACACATGGTCGGAACGGGGGTCGCCTTAACCATCGCGATGATCTTTCCGCAAACCGGACATTGATAAAATTTCATTTCCATTTCGTTTCCTCATACAAACGCCCGCTAAAAAAACGGGCTTGCGGTTTCTAAAAGACGCTTTCAACGTCGTTCCGTCGGAAGCGTCGCGGTGCCAATAAAACAGAAAGCGTCGACTAACACGATCGTCAATAATTCTCTTCTGAAATCTGGAAATACGCTTGCGGGTGCGCGCAAACCGGACACAAATCGGGAGCTTTCGTTCCAACGACGATATGACCGCAGTTGCGGCATTCCCAAACCTTGACTTCGCTTTTTTCAAAGACGCTCGCGGTTTTCACATTATTCAAAAGAGCGCGGTAACGCTCCTCGTGACGTTTTTCAATCGCGGCGACGCCTCGAAATTTATCGGCGAGATCTTGAAAACCTTCTTCTTCGGCGGTTTTCGCGAACCCCTCGTACATATCGGTCCACTCAAAATTCTCGCCGTCGGCGGCCGCTTCAAGATTCTGAGCGGTGTCGCCAATGCCGCCAAGCTCTTTAAACCACATCTTCGCGTGTTCTTTTTCGTTGTCGGCGGTGGAGAGGAAAAGAGCCGCGATTTGTTCGTAGCCTTCTTTTTTGGCTTTGGAGGCGAAATACGTATACTTGTTGCGGGCTTGCGATTCGCCCGCGAAAGCAGCCTCAAGATTTTTTTCCGTTTGCGTGCCGGAATATTTGTTAGCGTTAGACATCAGCATTCTCCTGTATGGTCGATTCATAAACGATAAAGCGCGTCTTAACGGTCGCTAAAACGCCGAATTCGCTCGCGACGCGCCTTCTTGACAATAATTATTATCGATAACGCGTCGATTAATCAACAACGTCGGCAACCGCGACCGCCGTCGCCATGTTCATGCCCTCCGCAGGAATGACCTTCTTCATGACCAACGCAACGCGCTTGCGGATCAAACTCAAGGGAATTCGCCAAAAACGCTTGAACGACCGCGTCGGCGTCCCCATTAACGCCGCCGTATAATCTCAGCCCCGCGTTTTTCAACGAGTTTTGAGCCCCCTCGCCTATTCCGCCGCAAATCACGACGTCAACGTTATTCGAAACAAGGAAACCGGCCAACGCGCCGCAGCCGGAACCGTCGGTCGAAAGAATTTCAGACGCGACGACTCCGCCGTCTTCCACGTCGTACAATTTGAACTCGGACGTATGACCAAAATGCTGAAAGACCCGACCGTTTTCGTAAGTTACCGCTATTCTCATAATGTCTCCCACCTATTGACTAAAGATTCCTGCTCCTGATAAAACCGAAGTCCCCGTCTCTTGTCGTTTTATGACGACGGATCCGGACGACCGACCTTGCCAAAACCGATTCGATTAAAGCTCCACTTGAGTCGCGACCAAACTTTTGCCGCAATATATTTCACGAAGTTTAGGTTTTTCAATCTTTCCGGTTGGATTGCGGGGAATATTGGCAAAAATAATCTTTCTGGGACGTTTGTAGCGAGGAAGCGCCGCGCAAAATTGATTGAGTTCTTCTTCCGTAGTCGTCCGACCAGGTTTGAGTTCGACTATCGCGGCCGCGATTTCGCCAAGTCGAGGATCGGGCAATCCGATGACGGCGACGTCCTTGATATCGTCGCACTGTCGCATGAAATCCTCAATCTGGACGGGGTACAAATTCTCGCCTCCGGTAATAATGACGTCTTTTTTTCGATCGACGAGATAGATGAATCCGTCCTCGTCTTCTTGCGCCATATCGCCGGTATAAAGCCATTCCTCGTCTTTTGTGGCGGAAGTCGCTTCCGGATCATGGTAGTATTCTCGCATGACGCCGGGACCGCTAACGGCAAGTTCGCCAACTTCGCCGCGATTGACGTCGTTGCGGTTTTGATCGACAATACGCGCTCGCCAGCGAAAACCGGGCTTGCCGATCGCGCCGACCTTATGAATATTCTCGACGCCCAAATGCACGCAACCGGGACCAGTCGATTCGCTAAGCCCGTAGTTGGTGTCGTACTGATGGCTGGGAAAGAACTTCTTCCAGCGTTTAATCAGGCTTGGCGGCACGGGTTGGGCGCCTATATGCATCAAACGCCATTGCGAAAGAACGTAATCGTCGAGATTGACGTCCCCGTCTTCGATCGCGTCAAGAATATCTTGAGCCCACGGGACGAGAAGCCACACGATCGAACAACGCTCTTCAGAAACGGCGTGAAGAATCGTCTGCGGCTTGATCCCCTTGAGCAACACGGCCTTTCCGCCGACGAGGAAACTCCCGAACCAATGCATCTTCGCGCCGGTATGATAGAGAGGAGGAATGCACAAGAATACGTCGGCGCGAGTCTGACCATGGTGGTTCTGCTCGGTAAAACAAGCGGAAGTCAAACTGCGGTGCGGATGGAGAATCGCCTTGGGAAAACCGGTCGTCCCGGAGGAAAAATAAATCGCCGCCTCGTCTTCGCTCCTCAATTTGATTTCCGGAGCGTCCGTCGAACAGTAGGACGTAAGCGTGTGAAACGACTCCGCAAAAGAAGGACACGATTCGCCAAGGAAGAATAATCCGCGAACGCGAGCAAGCTGATCGGCAATCGTCTCAATGCGACCGATAAATTCCGGTCCGAAAACGAGAAAATCAATGTCGGCAAGTCCCGCGCAATACTTGATTTCTTCGGAATCGTAGCGAAAGTTGAGCGGCACCGCGACGCCGCCCGCTTTTAACGCGCCAAAGTAAATCGGAAGCCACTCGAGACAATTCATCAGGAGAATACCGACTTTATCTCCCTTCTTCAAACCGCGACTAAGCAATAAATTCGCAAAACGATTCGCAAGGTTGTTGAACTGAGCCCAAGTCGTTGAACGGCGTTGTCCGGCTGGAGACAAACTGGACGATTCGACAAGGTCAAAGTCTTTCCAGGTGATGCGACGCGACGGATCCACCTCCGGATTAATCTCGACAAGGCAAATATCGGAACCGTACAGCAATGCGTTGCGCTCCAAAATCTCGGTGATGGGAGTGGTTTCCTCAATGGGAGGCAGTTCCTGAATATGCGTCATGATTTTTCTTCCTGCTGGCGCGTCAACTTTTAAAAAACGATTCGCCAAAACGTATTCTTTAAAATCAAACCTGAAAGGCAAACGCAATCGACCGCCGGGTCGACCCGCAAACTCTTCCGCCATTATAAAACTCTGGGGCAGGAATTCAAGACCTAAAACTATTCGGACGCGACTAAATCCCATTATAAAAAACAAACGTATTGACGGGGTTAAACCCGCTCGTAAAATAGACGCGTCGTGAAGGATCGAATCGGCGATAACGCGAATAAACGGAAGGACAACAATGACGTCCCCAACAAAAACAAACGCGACGCGTTTACTGGAAAACGCAAATATTCATTTCGAGACTCTCGAGTATGAAGTTGACGAAAACGATCTGTCGGGCGTTCACATCGCCAATCAGTTAAATATTCCTCCGGAGCAAATTTTCAAAACGCTTGTTCTTAAAGGGGAAAAACTCGGCTATTTCGTGTGTTGTCTTCCTGTCTGCGACGAATTGGATCTGAAAAAGACGGCCAAGGCGTTTGGCGATAAAAAATGCGATCTTATCCCAATGAAGGATTTAAAAGACCTGACGGGATATGTTCGAGGAGGATGCTCTCCGGTTGGAATGAAGAAAAAATTTCCCACGATTTTCGATGAAACCGCCGAACTTTTTGACAAAATTTACGTAAGCGCCGGCATGCGTGGAATGCAAATGGTTCTGGATCCAAACGCGCTTATTAAATTTGTCGACGCGAGAACCGCCGATTTGGTCAAATAAAAGAGTTCGAAAACCGTCGGCGTTTGATTGCCCAACCCGAAAAGTTCGGTCTCTTTACCCCGCGAGGGAAAATGATTATAATTCCCTGTCGGAGGGTAGAATCATGATTTCCACCAAAGGACGTTACGCGTTGCGCGTCATGATCGACATGGCGGAACAGCATACGACCGATTACATTCCGCTCAACGAAATCGCGGAACGTCAAGGCGTCTCAATTAAGTACCTTGAAATTATCTTGAAGTCGTTGGTCAAAGAGAAATTACTCAAGGGGCGACGAGGCAAAGGCGGCGGATATAAACTCACGCGTGATCCGAAAGAATATGTTGTCGGCGAAATATTGGAACTCACGGAAAACTCTCTCGTTTCCGTCGCGTGCTTGATGAAGGACGCGGAACCTTGCGAGCGAAAAGCGAACTGTCGCACGTTTCGGATGTGGGAACAGTTCGGCAATATGGTTCGAGACTATTTCTACGGAATAACCCTTGCCGATCTTATGCGGGACAACCGCAGTCCCGCTCTATGTCAGATCGCTCCGTTGAAAACCAAGACGGATAAGCGCTAGCCAAAAAACGTCCGTTTTCTCCTCGTCCGGTCGCGAGTCGCCGTCGCTCAGCGTCCGAAACGCGCGCGTCGCCGCTTGGAACGCGCCGAGTAGCGATCGTTTTTCCTAACGGTCGTCCCGCGTTTGTCGTCAACTCGACTAAAAATTTGCGCGAGAATTGCGCCAGAAACATTATGCCAAACGGAAAATACCGCGCCCGGAACCGTCGCCATCGCCAGCGATGGAAAACTCGCTTGAGCCAACGAGGTTGCCAATCCTGAATTCTGCATGCCAATCTCGATGGCAAGCGCCTTCTTTTTAGAACAGGAAACGCCAAGAACCTTGCCAAGTCCGTATCCGCCGACATAACCTAAAAGATTGTGCAAAATAACAACGGTAAAAACCAGGGTTCCCGTCTCAAAAATCCTGGCGGAATTATGGGAAACGACGGCGGCGACGATCAAGGCGATCGCGACGACGGAAATCATAGGCAAAATCTTCGCGACGCGGCGCGTAATTCTTCCCCAAAATCTATCAATGATAAAACCTAATCCGATCGGAATAACAACGACTTGAAAAATCGATAGAAACATCTTGCAGACGTCGACGTCCACCGTTGTTCTAAGCAGGAAAAAAACAATCGCCGGCGTGAGAACGGGCGCCAGCAACGTGTTGACGCTTGTCATGCCGACGGACAACGCCACGTCCCCTTTGCTTAGATACGTTACGACGTTGCTCGCCGTTCCTCCGGGACATGCCCCCACAAGAATAACGCCGACGAGTATTTCCTGATCCAATCCAAACGTTTTGCCCAGAACAAACGCAAGCAGCGGCATCATCGTAAACTGGGCGAGACAACCGGCGAAAACGTTTCGAGGTTGGGAAAAGACAACTTTGAAATCGTCGGGCGTTAGAGTCAACCCCATGCCAAACATGACAATCATGAGAAGATAATTCACCCACGACGTGTCGATCCAAAGGCACGTTGTGGGAAAAATCAACGCCGTCGCGGCTACAAGCAACACGATCAACGCCATATATTTGCCAAACCACGCGCTAAGTTTCTCTAAAAAAGTCATTTCAAAGCCGCGAAAAATGATTGTTCTCAAAGACTCTTGCCAAGTTCGTAGGCTTGTTTCGGATACTCGCCTGCGGAGGTTGTTTCGGACGCGTCGCAATCGAATCCGCGCGCCGTTCCCGCATTTTTCATTTCAATATGCTGAACGAGCGTTTTGAAATGAGAATCCATAAAGCGTCGAACGTCCAATCGTCCGTCCCCGCGCCTACGGTAAGACGGACCGCCCTAAAACGCCTCTGGTTCAGACTTAAGCGATAGGCGTCAAAACGATCGACAACCCGTTTTAACCGCGCCGTCACGCCGCGACAACAAAGAGACGTCGCGGATACGACCAAGTCGGCGTCCCGCGACGCGTTCCCAATTATCACCGCGTCGTCTGACAACGCGCGGTTTCGTTAAAAACTGCGGGCGACGAACCCTGACGCGTATGAATATTCGTCGCGCCGACCTCAAAGCGCGTCGCGTTATGTCCGAGCTCTACGGCTCCTCTTGAAAAACGTTCCTCAAGGAGACCGGTCGATCCATTCAAATTGGAACTGCCTTGGAACACGACAATTTTTGTTTCAATTCCCCTTTAACGTTAAAAGCGGACGCGCGCTAAAACGCCCGTCAAACAAAGGAATTAGCCCAATCTCTTAGAGTTTGGTCGGAAACGCGATCATTCATCATTCGTCCCGGACGTACGGACGCGGAAGGAACGACTTTTTGGAGCGTCGATGAAATGTTCCCCATGGGACTACCGCCGGAGGTGGCGAAAGGAACGACGATCTTTCCGGAAAAATCATACGATTCCAGAAAAGTATGAACGATCGTCGGCGCGGTATACCACCAAATTGGAAAGCCGATAAAAATGACGTCGTATGCGGAAATATTCGCGTCGACGTCCGCCAGAGCCGGACGCGACGACAACCCCGGCGCCTTCATCTCGACGGAACTTCGACTCTTATTATCCATCCAGTTAAGGTCTTCCTTCGTATAAGGAACCGCCGGTTTAATCTCGTATAAATCAGCGCCGATTATTGAAGCGAACGACTCCGCCGCGCGTTTTGTTACTCCGCTGGCGCTAAAATAAGTTACTAGTTTCCTATTCATTCCATACCCTCCGCTGTTGTCGTCCAAACGCTCGTCCGCGCAAACAAAACGCGAAACGTCCCTGATTGTACACAAAAAAGCTCCCAAAACAAGATTGCGCGCGCGAAACTTGGAAGACGTCTTCGTTCCCGTGAAAAAGGCGCTTAAACAGCGCGTAAGACAAGTCGCGATCATTAAGCTATTCCCTTCCCCGTTGAACTTTGATAATAAGGAAGTCAACTCTTCTTACGAGCGTCTTTTATCTCCTTAAAAAACTTTTCGCGAACCCGCGAAAAAGACAAAAACAGCGCAAAAGAAAGGGAAGACTTCGCGGCGGAAAGCGTGAAAGGAAATACATTGCTCTCAACGATAAACCGCAATGATCAAACGATACTTTTCTCCCAACCTCTAAAACCAAGGATCGAATATCGAGAGCCGCTTTCCTTTCTTTTGGATTGCTTCTTACAAAGAGCGCGTATTCGCGAAACAGTCGCTCAAATTTCCTTCTCCTATCGCGTTGAAGCGCTTCTATGGAACAATATTCGGTCGCGCGGCTTCCAATGAATGATTCGAAATAAGAAAAGGCGTCGTTTAGATCGCTGATCCTCTGAAACGAAGAGACGGCCGTAATACTGCCCGGTCGTTTTCTGTAGAAAACTAACGGCTCGTCTAAAACGACGATTCGAGTCGCTTTGTTCAAAATACTAACGGTCGCCGCGTAATCTTCATAGGCGACGCCTTCCGGAAAACGCAAATCTCCCCACAACGCGGCCGAATAAATTTTATTCCATACGGGGATATTAATTTTTTCGTCGACGAGATTAAGGAATATTGCAGCGCGGTCGTAGACGCCCTTTTGAATCGAGGGCCACGCGTTGGTTACGGTAAGAGCTTCACGTTCCAAACGTCCCTCGGTTCTAACGCTTTTGCATTTAAAGAGAGTGATCTCCGCGTTTGTCGTAATCATTTCGTCCAACGATTTCTGAATCGCGTTTGAACAAAAAGCGTCGTCCGAATCCAGAAAGGCGAGAACCGAGCCGG
>CAMZEO010000148.1 GCA_947305735.1 uncultured Planctomycetales bacterium
AGTAGTGAAGCCGTTCGCGCTAACGCCGTTATAATCGGTAAACACGCCGCGCGCCCCGGCCTGAATATTCAAGCCATATAGAAAAGATTGTCCGCTCCCCCAATTGACTGAAAAATCCGAGCCAACGTTTCCCATATCGGTAAAGTCGACAGGGCTGCGCATACTAACCGCTCCGGCTTCCAATCGAGTGTTTTGCAAAATGCCTCCCAAAGCTCCGCAACGCCCGCATTGATCGTCGCAACAGACGCTTTGTCCATAGGCTTCCGCCGGAGGCGTGTTACGGTACCCGTTCACGGAATAACCGCCCCCATAACCGTAAAACTGATTTGGATTATATTCCGCCTGACCAATTCGAGAGTAAGGATTCATCGAAGGCGCGGGAGAAACAGCGTTCGAGAAATTACCTTGGCGACGAACGTTCCCGGTACTACTGCTAATCTCGTCGCCTTGCGGGTATTTCTGGACCTCGGTAGACAAAACGGACGGACTCGTTTGAGGCTGATTATCCGGCGCGGAACTATTTTCGAGCGCTGTCGGAGCCGCCGTTACGGGAGCGACGGCCGATTCTGGAATATCTTCGGCTCCGTCAGGATAAACGCTGTTATAATTCGGATTGTTCAAAACGTCCGTTTCTTCCAGAGAGCCGACAGAATCCGAAGGCGTAAGTTCGTCAAGCGTCGAAGAAAGTCCTTCAGCTGAATCCAAATAGTCGTCTTGCAAAACAGCGGAAGTTTGACGAATATGCGACTTTTTCGTCAGGGAGGCGCGCGCGTTTCTCTTATTTAAACCAGCAACTTCACGACCATCCTGTCCAATCCAGGGAGACGAAACTAACGTAGTGTTAGTACCGGCAGTCCCGCTATGCTGAGCAAAAGCGAATTCGCCGTTCAAAGCGCCAAAAACAGACAAGGCTGAAATGACGCCTAGCTTAACTATCGTTTGCTTCCGCAACAGCCTGACCGTAGACTCAAGTCTGTTGGCGCGCCCTAAGATGTTCGCCTTCTTTTCAATTTTTAAACCATCCATGGTTTTCCTCTTTTGGATATCTCAGATAAGAGTCGCCAATTTTACGGACGACTTGGTAGCGAAAAGTGTCTTAGACGTTTGCTGGCGCCACATATAGGAGACGTCGTTCTCATACACGCAAGCCTTCGTCGTAAATACCCAACCAAACAGGTCAAACGTAAGACGTTGAAAACAAGGGAAAGAACCGATCGTCGTCGACACCCTGGGACAAGATTTGATCGCGTTCCTTCGCTATTATTATTTTCGTCTGCGGACAAACAAAGATTAGAAAAAATCAGAAAAAAAATAATAAAAGTCAAGATTTCACTATTTTATCCATTTTACAATCAGCTTCAAATAACCATTCAACCTGTTACCGTTGCAAAAATGAAACGCGTATGATTAAACTACTATATAACTTCCGCTATAAAGTAGTTATTCAATTTCATTGATGAACTCTTCAACGCTGGGCGCGCCGCCCAAAAGCGGACAAATTTCTTTTTCAACGTATTCCTGGATTTCTTTTGAAGCCGCGCCGCAAGCGCTAGGAATTAATCTTGTTCGATAACCGCGATCATACGCGCCCCAAGCAGTTGCCTGCGCGCATACGTTCGTCAAAAAACCGGCGACTCCGATATTTTCTATGTCAGAATCCTCTAATATTTGCGCTAAATTCGTATGTTCAAAACCATTCAACGAACGTTTGCCAACCAAAACGCATTCACCTTCAATAGGTTTCAACTCGTCGATAATAGCTCCTCCCCGACTATTTGGGGCGAAGACGTCGCCGTCGACGACGCCTTTTAAAATGCCTTCAAAAGACTTAGCGCAAGTCCATTCGCGATCGAGAACAAAGGGACAATGAACGATTTTAACTCCTTTTCTACGAGCGCCATCAAGCAATTGTTTCGCGTCTTCAACAGTTTTATTTCGTTTAATTTCTTCGGAAACAAGAGAGAACAACTTTCCTCCTTCTTTACAAAAGTCATTCTGAAACTCAATCAAAATCAAGGCCGTATTACCTGCTTTCATAATCAAATCCTTTCACACGTAATCATATCCGACGCTACTCGCCGTCAAATTCCTCGCTCGTCCAAAGAGCTGCGTAAAACGTGGAATTCTTTAAAGCTTCATCATGCGTTCCGACAAATTGAACGGCGCCGTCTTGCATTACCACAACCCGATCCGCAAGTTCAATTGCTCCAAGTCGATGGGTTACCATAATAGTCGTTCGTCCGCCTATAAAATTCTTTAGCGCTTGATGAATGTAACGTTCGCTTTGAAGATCAATTTGGCTCGTTGCTTCGTCCAATAAGAAAATTTTAGGATTCTTTAATAAGGCGCGAGCCAATGCAATTCTCTGGCGTTGACCGCCGGAAAGAGCTCCGCCCCCCGGCCCCACTATCGTGTCATACCCGTCCGATAACTCTTCTCGGATAAACCCGTCGGCATACGCGTCTTTCGCCGCCTGAAAAACCTCTTCTTGCGTCGCGCCGGGACGTCCATATCGGATATTTTCAAATATGGTGTCATTGAAGAGTACTGAATCTTGAGAAACTAGACCTATCTGATCTCGAACGTCCGATATTCTCAGCTCTTGTAAAGGAACGCCGTCCAATAAAACACGACCGGAAATAGGATCAATAAAACGAGGAATCATACTTGTCAGCGTACTTTTGCCGCATCCGCTACGCCCAACGATAGCGATTGTTTCGCCAAATTTTATTTCAAGCGAGACGTTTTTTAATACAAACCGATTTTCTCTTATCCGAGTCGCTTCCAAAAACTTCGACGCTGAGGATTCGTTTGAGTCCCCATTTTCCGCAACGTCTTTCTTAATTGCTTCGCTCGAAGCGGTTTTTACAATTTTCGCGAACATTGTCGCTATCCATTTTTTAACGACGTCCTCGAAACGCGCCCGACTCCGCTCTTTATTCGATAAAGAAAGCGACAATTCCTGTGGATATTCGTAAAAAACATTTTCAAAAACTATCGACTTTTGAAAGCGCGCAAGTCTTTTCGGAGACGACGTATCCTTAATCAAAGGTTCGCGATCAATGATTTCATAAATGCGATCAGCGGCGGCGCAAGCGGTTTGAACGTTTGTAAATATATCGCTCAAACGTCGCGCTGGATCTGAAGCGCCGATTAAAAAACCATAGAACAAAATAAGCGCCCCTAAATCGAGAGGGCGAGACGACGTGGGAATCCCAAACAATTGAGTTTTTTCGTAAATGATTAGATATGCCCCGGCCATTACCGCCAAAACGAGCATTCCTATCCCAAGACACTCGGTAAGAGGACTTGTTATGGCGTCGTACTTTGCCGTCTTCATACTTCGTTGAAAGAAGGTTTTGTTGGCGACTCTAAATTTTGCAATTTCATATCCCTCTCGATTGAAGGACTTGACAACCCGAATTGCGTGAAATGTTTCGTCAATACGACCATATAATTGCGCCATTTGAACCATCGCGCGCCTCACAACTCGTTTCAACGATTTAGCAAGCCAACGAATCAGAACGGCGGCAACTGGAACGAAAAGAAAAGTAAAAAGAAGCAACTGCCAACTAACTATTGCCGCGCCTACAATACAAACGATCATTTTGAGCGGCTCGCGTAAGGCTTTGCCGTAAGTCAACGTCAGTCCGTTAGAAAGCGCGCCCATATCGAAAGTAAAACGGCTCGTGGCGTCGGCAACGCCCTTTTGAGTAAAAAAATTTACCTCGTAGGCAAGCATTTTCCTGAAGAAAAGCGCGCGTAATTCGAAAGCTCCAAGTTGTCCAATTCTAGAAGACAAAAACGAATGGATAAACGTGCAAACGCTCTTTATGATAGTCGTGCCTAAGACAAAAAACATCAACAAAACAACCGTCAGAAAGGGACTATCGGGAGTCCACTCGTCCACGTAAGGCTTGATTAACAGGTAATGATTTCGTAACTTCTGCGAGGCCTCAATTTGATTTATTATTGTAGAGCAACGATTACGATCAGAATTTGCCACATTCTTGAGCAACTCGTTTCGTTCTTTCACGGAAAGGTTGAACGCGTCTTCAATTCCGAGTAATTGTTGTAATTCGCCCGAAAACTTCTGAATCCGTTCGTTTTGATCAGTTATTTCTTTATCAAGCCATCCTCGTATTGTTTCGCCTTGAAACGATACTTGGACAAGGGGATAAACGGTCGCGATGTTTCCTCCCCAACACAATGCCAACAGTAGAGATGATATAAAAATACCAACAATATTCCACTTATATTTAAAAGTTAGCTTAAGAGCTCGCAAAAAATTACGCATTGTCGCCCGATAACAAGTATATTTAAAATCCTATTTTTCCCACGTCTCGACGTCGACTTGCGTCTTCTTTAAAAAGACAACGCTAAGCGGGAAGATTATAATGTTTTCCCCAATATTAATATAGAGCGATTTCAGCAGGTGCAAAATACAAAAAAAAGAACTATTAATAGCAGAGATAACAAAAAAACCTCGACGCGTCTCTATTTGCGTCGAGGTCCCTAAGAAAAAGATCGCAAATAACTAATCACTTGCCAAAGACTTCGCGAATCGCTTCCAGATAGCCGTAACCATTAATGGAATCAGGTTCAAGATAACTGCCCTCAGTCCATTCGTTCCAGCAGTTGATATTCATAATGCGAGGACAATCAGGATCTGCAAGAATGCGCTCTTTAATCATTTCCAACGCTCTTTTAAAATTTTCAGGCGTATTGTTGGAAATGGTGTTAGTAAACGGATATCCCCAATTACCAAAAGGTTCGTCCTGACAGGTGCGGGGGCTCGAATCCCATCCCACCGACGCGTTTGGAATGTACGGAATAGAAAACGAGGAAGCCGCGTTATCCCAATGCTTCAAGTATTCATCGCGAACCCAATTGAAATCTGTCTTTTGTTCATTTAAGGGAACGTGGTGAATCCAAACATAAGACGTAACAGAATCAAAGCCAAGTCCTTCTATAATTTTAACAGGATCCGTCAAAGTTTGTTCTCCTGGGATATTAGGACGTCCCCAATAAACGGCGTTAAGGTGTAGATCCGGAAAACCAGCCGCTCTTGTCTTCTCCCGAAAACGTTCTATCGCGGCTTTGGTGGCGTCAAAAGAACCAAAATTCTGAGCGAACTTTGTTAACTCGTAAATGGAGAAATATGGTCTTCCGTCTATCTTCCAATAATTCGGCTGTTTGAAATACTTCTCAATAACCAGATCGCAAATTTTATCAAAAGTTTCGGGCGTAACTCTTCCGGGATAAATAAGCGCGCTGGGAACGTCTTTATGCTTTGGAAATATCTCCACCCAATCGTGATTAGCCCACATGAGCGCAAACTTAATCCGATTTCTATTCTCAGCGCCAAGAAAACCTTCGTCTATTGTCCTTTCCAAAAAAGGTCCGTCGTCATAATAATACCAATCAAACAGAAAAACGTCGATTCCATAATCGGCGGCGGCGGCTATTTTCTGGGCCATATCTTTTGGATCGGCTTCGTCGGTATAGCCCCAAAGCGGAACTTTAGGTTGCTGATGACCTTCAAACCGAGGAGTCGCAGCTTTTACAAGCGTCCATTCCGACCACCCCTTTCCCAGTCGTTTCTCGTTGCGTTTATCAAGATGATAATTACCAAAGTAATAGGAAACAATCTCGATATCGTCTTTCTGGGAATTCTCTGACGCGACGGGCGTTTCCAAATTCTTGAAGTCTTCTGCAAAAACAGAAATCGAGAAGACGAGAATCAAAAAGACGCTCGACACATTTACAGCTTGAATAATACATTTAAAAGTCATAACTCTATCCTTTAGACGAGTGTCAGTTAAGCGACTTCGGAAAGCGTCGTTCAATCAAAAACAACAAGCCGCGCCACAACAACGAAAGAACAAGTAAAAATCCTTTTTCTATTTATTCGATTTTCCTGAATTAGGATTAACGCCCTTTTTAGTCGATGGACTATAAGTCGACGGTCGGGTCGCAATAGTAAGATCAGAAGCTTTTCCCCTTGAATCGCGAGCTACCTCGTTTTCTCTCTCTGTCTTTGATTTTTTGATCTTTTTAGGCTTGGACTTCTTTGGAGACGCGCCTTTAACTCCATTCCCCGACTTTGCCGACAATAACACCAACATGACAATCCAAACCAAAACAAGAACAAGCGCCCCTAAAAACGCAAACATAGGGGACAAGTCGACCGCGTCCGCAGTTGCAATGGAACGAGGATCAAAATATGGGGCTAGTTGCAAGTTCTGAACTGTTTGTCGAAACGAAGCGTAGAAACCGACCAATGTTACCTCGCAAGACGTCGCCAACAGGGCTAATATTTTACCTCTTAACTTATTAAATTTTCCCAATACGAAAAACAAAAAAGGCAAAATAAGAAAAACAACCGTCCCCCAAACTAATATATTCCAAACAAAAATGTTAGGAACTGTTTCGGCAACAGAACGCAATCCTCGCGTATAATACAAAAACAGCGAAGGAGCCTCAACAAGCATCCCACAAAGCGTCAAAAAACAAGCTTTCGAAATACACTTTTTCTGATAATCCGCAGAATCTTCTCGAATTGGCAAACGACAATGTTGTCTGGATTTATTATCACGTTTTCTCTCTTCGCCAGCCTCCATAAGACGGAGCGTCTCGTCGTCGGAAAACGAGCGAGGACCACGATAAAGATAGAAAGCGTCAAAAACTACCCAAAAACTAAGCGCGTAAAAAGCAAGTCCAATAATTCCGGCAAATCTTAAAAAAACAACAGGATCCGCCACTGGCGTCGGACTTCCCCAGTAAGCGGCAAGTCCCGTCGCCGTCCCGCTCCCGCCTAGACTAATACTGCGTCCCCAAACGTTAAAAACAATAGCCGACTTTTCACGCAAACCCTCAAGTTCATACGGTCGTTCAAACAACGTCCATATGTCGGAAAAAAATAATCCAACGCCAAACAAACACACCGACGCGAAACAGGCGTGTAAAACTGTTGACCAACCTTTTTCCTTACGAGCCCCGCTTGCGCAAAGGTAGCAAGATAAGTAAGCAAAACATACTAACGGTAGGATTCCAATCCAGTGAGCGGCGACAATAATAGTCGTCGTATAGAACAACTTGGAATAAGCCAACTGGACAAACAATAACGGAACTATGCCAAAATTGATCGCAAGAGCCATAAAAACTGGCGCTTGTTGAAACAACCTTTGAGCCAGACGTTTTGAATTAGCATTCCCGAAAAGCCAAAGGAGAACAGAAAAAGGTATTCCAACAAGCAAGACGCCCATGGGAATTAAATGTAAGGCGAAACCAAGAATTTTAAAGAGTTCCACAAACCAAAATGGCGCGGGAACTCCCGACGCTATCGCAGAATCGAACAATGCCATCCACTTCCCCTCTGTTCTTACGCCAGGTTCGGTTGCAGGACAAATTTACAGTCTTTTTCAATCAACGTCAAAAAACGGAAACAAATAGATCGTCGCGCTAATCCAACCCCTTAAAACACTATCAAATTCGCGGGATAGAACCAGCGAAACGGAGACGAAATCAACTCAATTGGTTCTAATCAAACAATCGTCAACGGTTGAATCAATTAATGCCAAACAAGCCTTTCGATCCATTGCGTCCGTAACTGTTAAATTTAACACGTACGCTTCGATTATACTGTAGAACCTCAAAGCTATCAATTCGGGATCACCCGGATGAAAAAAACTCTTTTCTATTGCCTCGTCTACCAAACGAGTTAATAAAAAGCTCAAACCAAAAGTACGCGATCTCGCTTTGCGTCTAACGTTGGCTCCGGTTGATTTAAGAGACGTTAAATAGTCGAGAACAACTGATAGAAAAACTCTATTATCTGTCAATAGCTTAATCGTCAGATGAAGCGTCCGTCTAATTTTGTCAACCGGGGTCAATTCTAAACGATCATTAACCCTCTTGATCGTAGTTGACAATTTGTCCGTCGACAGCTTAATAGCATAGATAAAAATCTGGTCTTTGTCTTTAAAGTATTTATAAATCGATGTTCGAGAAATGTCGCATCGATCGGCTATTTTTTGATAGGTAACGCCTGAAAATCCTTCTTCAGCAAAAAGTTCAAACGCCGTTTCTAAAATTTTAACGCGCCGAAGCGAATGATCCACTGGAACAGCCATAACTCCTAATGTTTCTTATAAAGACCTAAAATCAGGATGTTACAAAGCTCGACCGCCACGTCTCAATTGTATCGAAGCCGTAAAAAACGCCCGCGCGTTAATCTCAAGAACGCCGGAACAAGGGTTCCGACGTTCCCATAGAATCCGCGCGACAGAACAAAGCTCATCCTATAAGAGGACGCCGCAAATCTTAATTATTGTCAATCACGCGAACGTTAGTTTCCGCAAAAGATTTTAAGGGAAAATCTTCCGGCAACGCTTTGTTCTGCTTCGTAAGCTCCGTCTTGTAATCAATGACGGCCGTTTGAATACGTTGGTAAAACTCCGACTGATCGTCATACTTCAAAACAGGAAACCTATCGACAACTTTTGTCCAAGACGCTATCTGCTTTTCTAAATATTCAAAATTCTTGGCAGGGTCGTTGACTCGTTCAACGTCCAAACGTTCAATCTCGAGATAATCCTCGTCAGATTTCTGTAAGACAAACTCCAGAAACCCCTTTCCAGGATAGTCGTTAAACTGCCCCGTTTCTAACGCGCGTTTGAACTGTTCGTTCGGCATATGTTCCCAACCAACGATCCAAGTCTTCAAAGCATTGAAGTAACCTTCGACCGTTTCAGGAATCGGGGCCAACGCGTAAATATCGCCTTCGCCGTTGAACGCCGCCCAGCTGTTTGTCAGGGTCGCGGAATCAGCCACAACATCTTCATACTTCCCTTCAGACATTTCTTGCCGGATATAGTCCCGAGCAAGTTCGTCTTGATCCAGACGTTGTTTCACTCGCTGATCTTCGCGAATGATCTCCTGGAAAGAAAAAACTTTTGGAAAAACTGTTTCCAGCTGTTCGAGAACAATCACATACTTTTCCAGCTCGTCCATCATATCCGAATGGAATTGAGGCATATAGCGCAAATCGGTAAAACCGTCCTGTTTCATCAACCCCATCCAGGAATCAAAGCAAGCCAAAAATTCTTTGTTCGCTTCTTCCGGTTGGGCCGAATTATATTTGTCCCGAACCGCCTGACGATGTTCGCGCGCGTTGCGCGCATTCTCTTCCTGTTCAAAAACAACCTCCCGAGAATGGTAGTCCGCGCCCATAATGTCCCTGAACATTCGAGAAAAACTCTCTTCCTTGGAATACTTTTCGATTTCAGCGACAATATCGTTAGCTTCCGCCTGTTTTTCTGGAACGACGTTGGCCGCCAAAACTTCCGGAGTAATCTTCAACAGGGCGCTCGCTTTCAATTGCCAGTCGTTCAGACGTTGAAAAGCCGATGAATAATCCTTCCCTTGATCGTCAGATTGCAAAATTTCAGGACGCTTCGCCAGATCGCGAAGATCCTCGTCAACGCAAGAAATCCTGACGTCGTAAAGCTTGGAAAGCCAATCTTTATCCCAACCGGGTTGTTCGCCATGTTCGCCATCCAAATAACTGCGAACGACCCGGTAAGGATATCCTACCTCTCCAAGATTATAATCGTGCTCGTCAAAAGGCATGCGAATCATCTCGTATAGCGACGCGCGTTGCTTATCGTCTAATTCGTTATTCCAACGATCCCAAATGATCGTTTCACGAGTCACGCCTTCAGGAAGCATCGAGATCAATTTCTCTTCGCACTCCTTCATTCTCTTCGCATATTCGCGCTGATAATTGAGCGACGTGCTTCTAAATTTACCTGGTTGCTCGCTATCCTCGATCGTAGTTACCACGACCTTATTCGAATAGAGTTCCCAGTCTTCCTCGGCGTGTTTCCAAGCGTTGGCGCAATGTTCAACGTCAAAGACGGGCGTATTCGTCTTATTGACGCCGCAACCGTCAATACTCATCCATTCGGCATACCGAATACGGTTGAGAGGGGCTCGTCCAAAAAATAAAAGACGAGTCTCCTTTCCAATATCTCCCTTATGATCTTCGTATAGCGTTTCCGCGCGTTTATAAAACGCGTGCCCAAGAAGCCAGTTGTCAAGAACGTCGGTAAAGATTTCTTTCGTCCTCTGACGAGCCGCCAATTCTTCGTCTTCGCGAAACAACCGTCGATACTGTTTCTTTTCATCGGCAATCCCAATCTTTTGAGAAATAGTCCAACCAGTTCGCACATAAAGTTTAGGCGCCTCCCTATTATATTCGGTGCCGCGTTGCACAAATTCAAACCCGCGAATAACCCAACGGTACCGTTCTCGATAGTCGTCAAACATCGCGGACGCGTTATACGCCAATTTCCAGCCGACGAAATCCCAAATGGTAATAAAGTGCGGTTCGAGAGTTATT
>CAMZEO010000149.1 GCA_947305735.1 uncultured Planctomycetales bacterium
TCCACGTCGCCAAAAGCGTTGTTAAAAAGCTTGACCATATCACTGTCCCAGCGCAACGTAAATAAGTAGCTATCATATTTTCTAACTAATGGTAGGAGAACATATGACCGACGCTCCCAAAAATAAAAAAGAACGCAAGCGTTCTAAAACCGAGAATAAGAAAACTCGAACGTCAGTCACTGCGGAGAGCGACGAGCTTGTTTTTGCCGTCTGTGAACGTTTCTTCAATCAGTTGGCGCCAAAAGGATCCTCCGACCTATCCGCCAATAGGGCGCGTGGAAAGGGCGCGGCGTCGGCAGTATCCGAATGGGTTCGTAAGGAACGAAATCGCCAGGATTTGAATCGAGAAAAAATATATCCTCTCGTCTGGGAGGCTCTTCATAGAAATTTTCTACTTCTTTGTGCTCCCGTTGAAAAAGATTTGAGAAATAATCTTATTCAAAAGTATGAGCTTCAACACCACCTCAGTTCTTGTGGCGGCGACGTCGTAGTCACAAACGTGATGGGTAATACGGCTTCCAAGCACGTTAATACGACGGCGGCGGACTTAATAGTTGATTTAATCGGGAAAATCAATCTCAAGAAGAAGAGTTCCGCAATAGCGGAAGGGAAAAACCCGAACGACGTTCGCGTTCACCTTGGAGTCGGAGCGGGGTACGCCGCAATGGAAGTCGCAAAGCGTTTATCTAATCGCGCGGGAGCAGAGCTCCCCAAACTAACGCTTCATGCTATTACGCCTGGCGGGTACTATATTGCCGAACAGCAGAAAGACACGTCGACCTACTTCTCGTACTTTGTCGAGCGTTCTATTGACGTCGAATGCGTTGGATTCTTTTCCACCACGGTCGTAATGGAGGATTCTTATGATTCGTTTAAAACGAATCCTTCGTTACGGAGTTGTTTCGAACGCAGAGACGAAATCGACATAATAGTCACTTCGTTGGCCTCCTCTTCTGATCCCCACGGTCTTATGGGACAGTATTTCGACTATCTGAAATCTCGAAATCTTATTGAAGAAGACGTTCGACAAACTTTGGAGAATCAGGCTTGGGTTGGCGATCTGCTTTTCCAACCTTATTCGCCAACCAAACCGATTTACCCTAAAACGCTTCGCACAGTCGCTTTATTCGACTTCAAAGAACTCGTACAATTCTCCCTGAAGCAAGATAAGTACGTCGTTCTTTGCGGGGGGCCTTGCGCCGATTGCGGAGCGCCAAAAACAGAGGCGCTCAAGCCGTTGCTGACAAATCCGTCTTTACGCGCTTGGACACATTTAGTTCTCGATCGAGAAGCGGCAAGACAACTCTCGTGAAAGACGATTGAACATTCCCGATAAACTGCTTCCTCGTCAGACCAAACGCTTGACGAAAAGGGTCGTTGTATTGAAACGATCATTTGAATAGTTCAAATAAACGCCATGCCTTTTGACAATACAAACAGGCGGAAAATCTTTTTAGAACAACTTCGTTTCCCTTTTAACGGAAAACTGAAGGGTTTACGGTTAGAAGTTATGTCATAACCCTTTTTTGATACGATCACGACAAGGGCGAGAGGCACAAACGCCTCACTGAAAATGTTCATAGCGAGGGATAATCCGAACCGATAGTTACATAACCGCGCATTTGCTCGTTCTATCTTCCAGCGACGCTCATAACATAGTAACTTGCGACCATCCCGCGCGTCGTGTTTGTTGTTTTTCCAATGAGGACGAGTTTAATCTACGCCGCGTTCCCTTTTAAGACGCTCCCGAAGCTCTTTACTATCGGCGGATCTGTCATACGTCAATCGTTTGTTTTTTCACGGACGACCAGCGCGCTTACGAGGAATTCGCGCCACAGTCGGGCGTTTAACCAAGCAATCCACAGCCTCTTGAGGCGTCGAGAAGGTGACGACAAGCCCGATAGGCAAGCCCTGACCGTATGCGCCGCCAAGAACTCTGTTCCTTTCCCGCGCCTTGTGTTACCGATTCCATAACCCCTTTTTTTGCCGACGCAAAAGCTACGTCGGCAAAAACTTTGTTCCAATTCAAACGAACGCGAGCATCGAGCGTTTCAAGTGATTTATGCCGTACGTCAGTCTGCGGTTCCCGATCTTGTCATTCGGTCATTCGACGACGCCTTGCGTTTTTAGAAGAAAATCGTTTGGCGAATCGCGCCAACGAACGCCCGTCCGACAAATTCATAAAACGCCTTCAAGACAAGCTCGATTGGACGTTCGTTTTTGTCCGCCTTTACGGGATTGAACCGGTTCGGGCAATAACGGAACGCTTGTTCCCATTGTTTATCCGTTAATTCCTTGCCAGTTGCATAGTCGCGCTTGTTCATAATTGTAATCAACTCAGGTTGAGGAAATAATACTTAATTAGCGCGTTTCAAACAATATTCGTTTAAGAAACATTGACGGGAGTTATGAAATAACTCTTTGTCAGCTTTCTCGGTAGTCAGTTTGTTTTGTTTTAGAGTAAGCTCGTCAAAAATCGTAAAAATGAATCGTCCAATAACACATTGGATACGAAATCGTCTTAAAACATATCTTCAAACGTCACTCACACCACTCGTCTATAGGCAAACCTACGATTTGGGCAGATTGATCTCCCTGAAGTCTTACAATTTGAGCGACGCATTCATCCACCCTTTGTTTATTAGTTAACACGTCAAATTCAAACCAAAAATTCTTCGTTTCGTTAGCCGCAATTGACATGACGCGTCCGTTCCTTTTTTCAAAAGATCGCGTATTGGGAAAATTAATCGCAGGTTCCATCCCAGATACGTAGATATCGCCGTTAGGACGTTGCGTCTTCCAAAGGATAAAAAAGGGAAAGTCGTTTTTGCTGAAAGATAAAGAAACGCCGCTTTCGCGGTCAGAACCTAAAAGAGCTACGCTTGTTTTCCCAGTTTCGTCTGCGGCCAAATCGAAAAAGAAACAACTTTCCGCGCGTTCTGACTCGGGTTCAATAAATAAATCCCACTGCGGCAACTCATAAACCGCGTTTTTATCACGGGGACACATCTTGATAAAAGGCGCCACGAATCTAGCTCCTGGAGAAACAAGAGGATAGCCGGTATTAATATGATAGAGAAGCTCGAATTCATCACCAGAGCTAAGTAAATTTGTAACAGAATCTTCAACTCTTAATCGAGAAGAACCAACTTGAACTACGTAGGTAACTTTAAAGAGAAATTTGTGTCCAAAAACGCTTGTTTCAAGTATCTCTCCCGTCAAACTTATCTCTCCCGACTCGGAATCATATGTTATTTCAACGTAACGAGCCGGAAGATTTGCAAGTCGACCGTGTAACGGATACTTCAAAACACCGTTTTCATCAAACTCAGGCGCGCCGTTACTCTCTAATCCACAACGAACAATCCATTCGCAGAACCCCTCAAGCCAGCCACAACCGTTTGGAGCAAAAATGGGCACAAATTTTGGATGAACAGGACCGATAACAGGAGAATCCCATTTCAACTCAACGTTGTCGCAACTAGCTTTAAAAACGCTCATTCCCTTGGATAACAAGACGGTAAAGCAAAATCTTCCTGAGTCTATTTCTACTATGTCAAGACAATCCTGGACTCCTCCGTAGAGTCGCTTCTTTGTGATGTGAAAAGGAATCGTTTGATGCTAGGTTGAGTAGGTCTCTTTAATATCCAACGATTCTTGATACAAGTTTCTGCTAGAATCAACGACAACGAAAGACTTTTTCAAGATTTGCTCCATTCTATAAAACGCGTAAGCGGAAATGTCAATTTCAAATACCCAAGACGAGTTGCAACTGAATTCAGGACAACGCATCTGATTAAACAATGAGCATTGTAAAAAAACAATAACGTAAAATCAAGACGTATTAGATTGTTAAATAGTCGAAGTTATTTCATAACTCTTTTTAAAACTGGAGTGGAGTCTTTTAGGTAGAGTCGATAATTCCTAAAAAACTGGTAGCGGCCATTCCAGTATTAGGAGTTTTTTGCGATGGGTAGATACGGTAAACAATTTATAGAAGAGGCGTTAAAGCTTTCAGACGAAATCGGATTAAAGCAGCGACGGTTCAGTTGGTCTTCCTTATCAAACGCTTGCCGATTGGCGTTCAAATTGTAAGCGTAACAGTAAGCAGTCGCTTAGACGTGAAGGTCAAGAGAGTCGTATTCGCGAGCTTGAGCGTGAGAATGCGGAACTCCGGAGGGCGAACGAGATATTGAAGGACGCGCTTGGTTTTTTCGCCAAAGGCCGAAAAAAGTAGAGAGTAGCGAGCTACATATTTTTATCCTTGAAATCGCGAGAAATTCGCGGTGGACAATATGTGTCAAGTTCTGGAAGTTGGCGAGTCAAGATACTACCGATGCCGGAAGAATCGCGGAAAGCAAACGAGGCGTCCGCTTCTTTCGGTAGAGTTTCAAAAGATTCGAGGGGACGTCCTGATAATGACAATTATGGCGTTAACCGAAACCGCTTGGCGCTTGAGCAAAAGGGAATCCAAGTTAGTCAACGAACAGTATATCGAGCCATGACAAAGCATGGTTGGCTTCACGCTCGTCGTCGCATTCCTCACGGGATAACGAAGTCGTCGTCCGAAGTTCAGGAGCGTGAAAACTTGTTAAAGGGCGATTTCCGATCTTTCGAACCAATGAAGAAGTTTATAACGGACATAACAGAAGTCCAGTGTTCGATATACCTCCGCGATCATGGATTGCTTTTCAGGCGCGATAATGGCTCTTGAAACGGAGAAACAACACGAAGAAGGAACTTTGTATTGATACGCTCAAACAACTGAAGAACGTCCGTAGCGTCTACCTTTCAGGAGCTTTTTTTCATACCGATAGGGGAAGCCAACACGCAAACGCGTCTTTTCGAAATGAATTGCAAAAGTTAGGGTTGCGTCAAAGTCTTAGCGGTTCGCGACATTGTTTTGATAATGCGAGAACGGAAAGTTTTTTTGCAACGTTGAAAAAAGAGAAAATCGATCGCATAATCGCTTGCAAGCATACCCGCGAGAAGATAAAGAGCATTGTTTTCCGATGGTTTTTGCCTATTATAACGGAGTCGAATCTATACGAGCAACCATGCGGTCTTCCGCCAACCGGATACAGACAGTTGACTGCGACGAGACTAACTGTTTGAATAACGTATCAGTCGCATTTTTCTTCGTTTCGCTACGCTCAACTATGAAAAATGCGACTGAAGAAACAATGTTCAGAATTTTAGTATTTTTGACCGCGCATTTATTGACAACTCCAAAATGCCAAGCGGGTATTCGCCTAAATCAAAATTTCCGCCGGGAGTTAGGACAATTTGGAGGTCGATTTTTGTATTGGCGTTTACTACCGCCTATTGGAAAAAAGCGTCAAGAATATTCGGGCGGCGTTAGGAAAAAGTATTTGTCAGGTGTACTGAGTCTTGCGCCGGGGTTGGTTTCGGCGGTCTTTCTGAACGCGGCGCGGCGGAGTTTCGCTTCGCGCCGACTTCCTCGGCTCTTCGCCAACGGCGAGAATCGCTTGTTCTCCCTTAATAATCCCCCTATCGGAGAATCGTTCGCTTGAAAAGACTACGGTCGTCCGGCGAGCGGCGCGATTATCGCGGCTCCGCCGCGACGCGCCGCGCGCGGGACGACCTCGCCTGGCTCGCTTACTTCGCGTCGGTCAGGAGGAGCCGGAAACCGTTGATGATGTTCCGATACGCGGGGACGTAGTTGCGCCGGCTTGCCGAGCGGCAGTCCCTGGCGAGGTTGTGCCAGGAGCCGCCGCGCAGAACGCGGTTACGACCGCTCGTAGCCCCCGTAGGATCCGTCGACTTTCCAGTAGGATAATCTCCGTACCAGTCCGCGCACCATTCCAATACGTTGCCATGCATATCGTAAAGTCCCCAGGGATTCGCGATATACGAACCGACTTTGGCCGTTTTCTCAAGATATTGCCCCTTGGAGTCGGTTCCATAAGGATAATTACCGTTGCAATTCGCCTGACTTCCGTCGCAGACGTTACCAAAAGAAATCGCCGTCGTCGTACCAGCCCGACACGCGTATTCCCACTCAGACTCCGTAGGCAATCGGAAAACTCCGTCGGTTACGATCCCCATGTCGTTGAGCTTGCGTATGAAGTCCTGACAATCGTCCCAACTGACTTTTTCCGCAGGAAGGAGATCGTCCCCCTTAAAATGGCTCGGATTATTACCCATGACCGCCGTCCAGAGACCTTGCGTCGTCTCCGTCTCCGCAAGCCAGAAGCCGCGCGTCAACTCGACTTCATGCAACGTTTCGTTGTCGTCTCTTTCCGCTTCGCCTTCGGGACTTCCCATCATAAACGTTCCGGGCGGGCACCAACGAAACGCGACCTCGACGCCCTTGATCGTCAAAACCATACGCTCGCCAGGTTCGTGAGTTTCCTCAGATTCTTTAGCATGAAACGCAGGCGCAAACCAAGCGCCGTCGCATAAACCGGAATCCCCTATGAAAGTTCGTAACGTCATCGTTTTGGCGTCATGAGGAATAGGAATATTTACATAAAATATCCGATTAGGATAATTCCACGCTTCTTCAGAAACATACGCTAATCGACCGTCAAACCAGACTTCGAAAAACCAACTGCCACTTTCGCGTTCAATATAGTCGTGTTTTGTTCGATCCGTTTCATCTGCAGTCACATCATCGGGAACGCCAACGACTGCGGTAAAACGTTCCGCGTTCTTGGGAACATCCACGCGTAACGCGGAATCGGCGTGCGCGAAAATGCCCGGCGTTTCACGACCGTTCACAACCGTCGACTCTGGTCTTATTGGCCATGGTCTTTCATACAGAACCTCGTATTCGCCAAGAGGCGTTCTTCGGGGATCCATCGCGTCGTCCCAGTCGACCGGGGCGCGATCGCAATACTTTTCGAGAACGTTGGCGGGGACAGACTTGTCTGCTCGTTCATAAAGTTCAACGAGTCGTTCGCGTTGCGTCGTAAGGCGGCGATAACTCTCGAAAAAGCGGAACCACGTCGAGCAATAGCCTGACCAGATTTCCGCCATAGTCTGATCGAGCTGATTTCGCTCGTCTCCCTCTGGTAGGGCGTCAAACCGTTTTTTAAGGTCGCGATAAACGTCGTATGAAAGTTCCCTCTCCTCCGTATCGTGAAGCATATCGTTGTAAGCGTTTTCGATAAGCCGCTCCGTCAACTCAACTTCGTGTTTGAATTCGATTTCGGAGAAGCGTTCCTCCGAAACGACGGGGTCTTCCTGAAGAAGAGTATTTTTCTCAATCTGCTCCTTCAAATTCGCAATTTCCGGCTCGAGCGCGGCGATGACGCCGACGAGCCTTGTTATTTCCGACTGTAACGCTTCGCGGTCTTTGAAACTTTGATCTTTGACTTGAACGAGACGTTCGTAGGCGTCCGCAAGCTCTCGCTTACGCAACGTAAGTTCTTCCTCTTTAACCTTCAACGTCGTCTGGAGACTCGCGTTTTGTTTGCCAAGCTCTTGCGCTCGCGCCCGCGCGACCGCCGTCTGAGCGCGACTGCGCTGGACGATCGCCGTAAAAACGCACGTCAGGATTAAGAACGTAAGAACGGAAGTCAAAATCGTCGCCGCAAGAACGCGATTCTTGCGCGTCCAACGCCACGCTCTGTCGACAAGCGTGTCTTTTAACGCGCTGATCGGCTCGTCGTCGAGCCATGCGATCAGGTCCTCGTACATGACGCGGGCGTCCTGGTAACGATCCTTCGGATCCTTCTCCAACGCCTTCATACAAATCGCTTCTAATCCCTTCGGAACCGGTCGATCTTTGACGCGCGACGACGGGGCTTCCGGATACGCGGTCAAGCGTTGTTCGATCTGTTCGCGCGTGGATTTCCCCTTAAAGGGAGCGCCGTTTGTCAGGATCTGATAGAGTATGACCCCGAGGCTGTAGATATCGGAACGATTGTCGCATTGGTCGGCGCGTCCTGACGCCTGCTCCGGCGACATATACGCGGGCGTTCCCACAATTTTGCCGTCAAGCGTCGTATTATGACGCTCGTCTTGCATCTTTTGGAAGTCCGCGCGCGCCGAATCCGACGCGTTCCAAGCAAGACAAGGCTTCGCGAGTCCCCAATCCATGACGAGCGTTTCGCCGTGCTGACCGAGCATAATATTCGCCGGCTTAAGATCGCGATGAATCACGTTGCGGTCATGCGCGAAACTCATCGTCTGACAAATCGACGCAAACCGGCGTATCAGTTCGCGAAACGCCGATTCCGCTTCCGGACTCTTTGGCGAAAGCGCGTAATAATCTTTGATCGCCTCTTTGAACGTTCTGCCCTGAACCAGCTTCATCGTATAGTACGGACGACCCGAATCGTCGACCCCGAGCGCGTAGTCCGGGACCACGCCCGGATGCTCCAACCGCGCCGTAATCTTCGCCTCGTCGATAAAGCGTCCGACAGAACCTCCGTCTGTTATTTTGGAAAGAAGCTCCTTGAGCGCGACTTTTCGTTTGAGATTCGCGTCAAGCGCAAGAACGACCGAGCCCATGCCGCCGCGTCCAAGTTCGCGAATTCGAGTGTGTCCCCCGTATTTCGACGACCTGCCCGACGAACCGATTAGGGAATCGCTCGACTCTTCGCCCGACGGTCGCGTCTTCGTAGCGGACGAAACGTAAGGAACCGTCGCGTCGGGATCGACCTGCCGAGTCGGCGTAACGCCGTCGACCGTCGCTTTAGATCCGTTTCGGCCCTTCGTAGTCGGTTCCGTCCGTTCAATTTTCAACGTCCGTCCGCATTTGCAGAGCGCCTTGCGACCCAACGTCGATTCGTCAAGTTCGTAAGACCTGCCGCAGGAACATTTCACTTTAATCATTGGCTCTTTTTCCGACTCTAATTCAGGGGAACTCAAACGCATTCGCGCCTGCGCAACTTGCCAAAAAGTATACTTTTTGATTCGTTACAACCTAAACCATACTCGTTTACTATTTTTACATACAGATAACTTCCGTACTCTCCTGGCTTTTTAGCCTCGCCCCCTTTCCCGCAAGAGCGTCGTTTTCGCGATTACTAAAACGTAAGATTTGGTCGTCGTAGAAAAAAGGAGATATTACTCCAAGTCATTGAAATTATTAAAATTCGACTCCTTCAACCATTAACCTTCAAAAAGGAGTCGAATATGAACAAATACAAAGACCCGCTCGCGTCGTTCGTTGTAACGATTTCAGCGTCCTCGACAAGCCCGAGCGCAGGTATTTTGTGAAAACACTTTTCGGAGCGCCTATAAGACCTGGAACGATTTCCTTATGGTTGCCGGACACGTCGAATGTTCGGTCAAACGAATATGCGAACGACTTTCGCGAATTAAGTTAAAGACGAATCACTGCAAAACGCTTACGCCCCTTGGTCGATCAAATCTTTGGAATTGTACAAAGTTGCGGAGATCAAATTATTAGTCGACGACACGCCAATAAAACGTTATGCCCAGAAGGTTCAGAGCGCCGGCCTTCATCGCAATCCGACTGATAGGGCAAACGCCAACTCTTGTTGTTATAGACGTCCGCTGGTAATGATTTCCATCGTGATCGAACGCCCTCGATGGAAAATAATACCGTTGCCATCGCGTTGAAGCTTTTCGTACGAAAAAAGGATTTAAATTCGATTCCCGTCGAAGTTCGACCGTCGTTCCAAACCAAATTTGAAATACGACGGTCCCCTTCTTTGGCGTCAAAAAAGCGTTTAAAAAAACGGGAATCGCCCCGACAATTACGTCGCGCGATCGAGGTTACGTCTCAACTGAATTGTGGGAAAGTTGCGCGGTAAGAGAGACGACAAGTCGTCCAACGTTGAAGATGAAGAACTTAACGACGTAAAATTTCGAGTTGTAACAAGGTTTAAAAAGAATTCGGTCTTTTATGAACTTTCCGAAGAAGTCCTTGCGGAGTCGAAGCTTCGAGGACGACCTCGTTTATAGGCGAAACGCGTCTATTCCGCTACGACAAGCGCCCCTCAACTGGTATGGAGGCGAGAAACAAACTTGCGTCGAATACAAAAGCCAGGTTTTAACAAGCATGATTGCCAAAGGTTCAGGATTGCAAAAGGTTCTCCCATTTTAGTCGTCGCGAGTCGTCTAGTCGATAAAAAGAAGGGAAAGGTTGAGGTGAGGAGTCTTTGACGTCTTCGGATGCGCCGACGTCTGCAGAAGAGGTTATAAAACGCGCGCACTTTGTTCCAGTATCGAAGAATTCCTCAAAGATCTCAAACAAGACCGCAAGTTTAAGACTCCAACAAACGCGACGCTACAAACGAAGCCAGTCAAGCGCGTCCATTGCCATTGCGGAGTATTCGCCTGTTGAAGTTTGGTTGTTTGATCAAGACGAAAACGAACTGAAAAGTCTTCAAAATGTTTGGGACGATATGGAGCGCGGACCGTCTCATCGGG
>CAMZEO010000150.1 GCA_947305735.1 uncultured Planctomycetales bacterium
GGAATCAAAGGCGCCGACGTCAAAGGAATCGGACTGTCGGGTCAAATGCACGGCTCCGTCTTCCTCGACAAAAACGACGCCGTCGTTCGACCCGCGATCTTATGGAACGACCAGCGAACCGCCAAAGAATGCGCCGAAATTGAAGCGGCGGTCGGAGGACGCGACAAACTCGTCGAACTGGTCGCCAATCCCGCCATGAGCGGATTTACCGCCCCGAAAATCATATGGCTCAGAAACAACGAGCCCGAGAACTTCGAACGCGTCGCCAAAGTCCTGCTTCCCAAAGACGAAATCCGTCGACGTCTGACCGGCGACTACGCGACCGAAGTCAGCGACGCGAGCGGAACGCTGCTGCTTGACGTCGCCGGACGCAAGTGGTCGAAGCCGTTGCTCGACGCGCTTCAGCTGGACGAATCGCTCCTTCCGACCGTCTACGAGTCGGAAGACGTCACGGGAAAATTGACGCCGGAAGCGGCGGAAGCGCTCGGTTTGACGACCGACTGCTTCGTCGTCGGCGGCGCGGGCGACTGCGCGGCCGGCGCGGTCGGCAACGGAATCGTCCGTCCCGGCTCCCTTTCGACGTCGTTGGGCACGAGCGGCGTCGCGTTCGTTCATTCGGACGAGCTGAAATTCGACAAGCTCGGACGCGTTCACACGTTCTGTCACGCCGTTCGCGGAAAGTGGCATATGATGGGGGTCACGCTTTCCGCGGCGGGCTCGCTCCAATGGTTCCGCAACGCGTTGTGCCTGGAACTGCGCGACAAAGCGAACGAGCGCGGCGTCGACGTTTACGATCTTCTCGTTTCGGAAGCCGCGAAAACGCCGATCGGCGCCGACGGTCTGTTCTTCCTGCCGTATCTTAGCGGAGAACGCGCCCCGCACGCCGACCCCGACGCGCGAGGGTGCTTCGTCGGATTGACCCTCTCGCACGATCGCGGGCGAATCGTCCGCTCGATTCTCGAAGGCGTGTGCTACTCGTTGCGCGAATCAATCGAAATCTTCCGAGAACTCGGCGTTCCGATCGATGAAATCCGCGCGTCCGGAGGCGGGGCGAAGAGCCCGTTCTGGCGTCAAATTCAGGCGGACGTCTTCGGAAGCAAAGTGACGACGCTCAATTCGGAAGAAGGACCCGCGTTCGGAGTCGCGTTGCTCGCGGCGGTCGGCGGAGGAGACTACAAAAACGTTCGGGAAGCGTGCGACGCGACGATCGCGCGCGTCTCGGAACTCGAGCCCAACCCGGACGCCCGGAAGAAATACGACGCCGCTTTCCCCGTCTATCAGAAGCTGTATCAGTCCTTAAAGGGAGACTTCAAAACGATTTCCGCGCTATAATTCGCCTCCGTCCGCGCGTCGCGCCGACGCGCGGAGACGCGAAAACCGCCGCCGACTCCGTTGAATCGACGGCGGTTTCGTTTTTATTCCAACGAACGACGCGCGCTCATTTGTTGTAGGCGTAAGCCTGATTTTGACGAAGCGTCAAGTTGAACGCCATCGACGTCGAATCGCCGGCGGTCAAAATCGTCGACTGAACGTCTTCAAACGTCTTGCCGTTGCGAACGGCGACGACGCGGATCTCGAATTCGTAAGTTTCGCCAAATTCAAGGTTGCGAGCCGCAAACGTTCGCAAAGCGCCCGTCTGCTTCGTGCGGTAACCGTTGACGTAAACGACGGAGTCTTCCGGAACGAGCATCTTAATAAAGCTGGAGCTTGTCTTGTTGGCGGGAACGTCTTCGGGATTCGCGTCGAACTCGGGAACCGCGGTAGGTCGATCCAGATCGTCCATTTCGGCGGCGGGAACCGCGGGCGCGTCGGAATCGCGATCGTCCGTCGAGACGTCGGCGGAACCCTTCTTCCCTTTGTCTTGAAGACCCGTCGCCGGATCGAGCGCGCGAGTCGCGCCGGGCGCGTATCCGTCGCCGCAGCAAGATCGCGGCGCGTAAACGGCGGGATCGCAAGGCGCGCAAACGGGAGCGCAAGTCGGCGCGCAGGGTTCGCAAGCCGTCGGCGCGCAGGGGTCGCAGACGTCGAAGGCGCAGGGCGACCAATCGCCGTAACAACAGTCGTCGCAAACGGTCCAGCACGGATCGCAGACGTAAGCCGGACGACAGTAGTTAAACGAACCGAAGAGGAAATCGCGAACGCCGCGCAGGACGCCGCGGACGGACCTGAACGGGCGCGGAGCCGGAGCCGGAGCCCAACCGTAGCTGTCGACAAAACCGTAATCGTATCCGACGTAGCCGTAATCGACGGCTTCCGCGCGACCGGAACACTCCGCGCACTCGGCGTAAACGCCGTCGACGGAACTCGACGCGTAAGGATTATAGCTCATGTCGCCGATGGTCAGCGCCTCGTCGGCAAAGAACGAATCGTCGGCAACTGGAGCCGATTTTGTCGGAAATAGGTTCTTAAACAAACCGGAACCCAAAAAACCGTCGCTCGCGAACGCGTTCGACGCGACGGCGCTTATCGCCAAAACGGCGACGCAACGCAACGCGGATTTAACGTTGAATTTCATAGTGCAACTCCTCCTACGCCTGTTCGACGCTCGAACCAAACTCGGACGCCTGACGACAAACGGAACGCCGCTCAATCCCGCGAACGTTCCTCGTATGCTTGCATACGTTCGCATACGCCTGACGCGTAAACGACGAACGTTTTTTCTCGCTACGAACGCGCAAATTTTGCCGTTTTAATCAGATTAACAAAACTCGCGCTCTTTTCTATGTCGCATATTTTGCCTATATTCTAACGTCTGAAAAGTCCCTTTACAAGTTAATTCCCGATATTTTTCTCATATTTCGAAAATTATACCTGTCGCAACAGTTGTGCCGGACCACAAAAAAACGTTAAAGTTTTCGCAAAACGCGCCGACGAGCGTTTAAACGTCTTGCGAAGCGCCGAACTAGGCGCGTCGCTTTCCGTTTATCGAGTCGTTTTATCGAAAATGTAAAAAAAACTTTTACAGTTAAACCAACCGTTACTAAACATCTATTTGATACAATCGTTATAAAACAACTTTCTAAACAATCTCAATAAAACCTCAAAAACGACGCAAGGCAAAGGACGTTGCGGCAACTCACTAGGGGGCGTTTTAACGCCACAGAAACGCGTCGAACGCCAGATTCGGGAGCGCTCGGGCCGCGCTTGAACTTTACGCGTCGCTCCGTTATGATTAAGGAAACGAGAACAAAACGGCGGTCGCGGCGTCGCGGCGAGCCGTTTGAAAGAGCCTTTTCCACGAAGGAAATCGACAATGCAAAAGATGTTTACAGTCTCGGCGCGCCGCGTTGGCGCGCTCGTCCTGACCGTCGCGCTGACGGTCGCAAGCGCGGCGATCGCGGCGCCGGATCTGATCGCGCCGCGGCGCGGACGAGCGGAAAGACCCGCGCCTCCAGGAGCGCAAGTTGTGAAAAAAATTGATCCGAAAA
Source organism: uncultured Planctomycetales bacterium (assembly GCA_947305735.1). Taxonomy (GTDB): domain Bacteria; phylum Planctomycetota; class Planctomycetia; order Pirellulales; family Thermoguttaceae; genus RUG369. The sequence goes on from CAMZEO010000150.1 coordinate 3,429, forward strand.
CTAAAGAACTGCCTTTCGCCGGTTTGGCGACGAAATCGTCCGAAGAACAGGCGAAGGAACTTGAAGGCAAATCGAGCGAGGAGCTTCTGAAGGCGGCGGACGTCCTTACGGGAGGACAAATGTACGCCGACGCGCGCGCGATCTGCAAGAATCTGCTCGTTCCGGAAACCAACGAACACGATTTCCTCGACGCGTTGAGACGATTCGGAGAAACGACGCGTCAAACGGCAAATTTCGAAAACGGCTGCGCGGAATTCGAAAGCGCGCTCGAAGACGCGATCGCGACGCGTCCCGACTCGTGGCGCGTCAAGGAAATCGTCGCTATTCGCTACTCGGATCTTCCGAGCGTCGGCTATATGCTCGACGACAAATTCGTTTATACGAACGACTGGCGTCCGGACTTGCTCTCTTGCGGAGATCGCAAGCGCGTCCGAGCGCTTCGGCTCTTCGCGGAGGCGCTCCCCCTCGTTCGCGCGGAGATTCAGAAAAAACGCGCGTCAAACAACGCGATTAATCTCGCGGATTATTCGGCGTTCTATACGAATTTCGCCTTAACCCTCGCCTATTCCAACCCCGTTTCGGAATATTGGCGTATGCAGACCCTAACCGATCTGTCGACCCTTCCGGACTACGTTCCCGTTCAGGACGCCCAACGCCGAAGCCGGCGCGCCGGAGCTCCCGTCGACGAGGATGGAAACCCGGTCTTCTACAAAACCCCGGATTCGTTTGAAACGGCGAAAAACGACGGAGAACGTCGACAGTTCCTTCTCAAGGAATACATGGATCTCGACGAATCGAATTACGCCAAAATGACCGTCTACTTGGATCGTATTCGCGAGGCGCGCGAGCTTTTTGGAGTTCAGACGCTCGCGTCGTACCGGTTCTTCTTCAACGAAGATTCCGCCGACGATCAGCGGGAACGACAATCGGGAATCTGGGCGCTCGACACGCTCGACGACGACGAAACGATCGCAAGGCTCGCGACCGGCGTCAAACGCTTCAAGCTGCCCCCGGAATACGACTACGTCAATATGTTGCATGATATGCTCGATCTGGAGCCGAATTCCAGAGACCATACGCTCGTTCAGCTCGCGGAAGAATATCAAAATCGCCGCCAGCTCTCCAAAGCCGCGAAAATCTGGAGTCAACTCCTCGAGCAAGACAATCTGTCGAAACACGTTCGGGAAAACGCCGAACGCTCGCTCGCGCAAATCGTCGAACCGCGCGTCGCGATCGACGACAGTTCCGTCGTCGCGGGGACCGACGCGAAACTTAACGTCCGGTTCCGCAACGCGACGGGCGCGACGGTCGTCGCCAAACGCTTGAACGTCGACGGAGCGCTCGATATCGTCCGAAACGACAAATTCTGGAAGGAAAACGGAAATCTCGGGAGTCTCGCCAACGTCGTCCAGACGATGTTGCGCGAAAAATTCACGCCGACCAAAATCGAGGACCTCGAAAAACGACCCGAACTCAAAAACCTGCTTAAAGCGATTGAAAAAGTCGACTTCGTCGGCGAAGAAGTCGCGCGGTATTCGCTGGAACTCGAGCCCGACCCGAAACATTTCGACCGGATCGCCTCGATGAATTTTCCCGTCAAAGAGCCGGGCGCGTATCTTGTCGAAATTGTCGCCGACGACGGCAATAAAGACGCCGTCGTCGTATGGCTGCGCGACGTCGCGATCGTCCAAAAACAATTCGAGAACGGATATCGGTATTTCGCGCTCGACGCCGCGACCGGCGAGCCGATCGTCGAAAAAATGATCGAGTTCTTTATCGTCAATCAGCGCTGGAACAACGGCAAGCGAACGGTCAAAACGAAAAAACTGTCGAAGCGAACCGATAAAAACGGCTCCGTCCTCTTTGACAATAAAGAAATCGTCGAAGACGGTTCGACCCAGGTTCTCGCGGTCGCGTCGAAAGACGACGGGAACGGCTCCGCCCAATATTCGTTCATGGACTTCCAGGGGCTTTGGCGATTCCACGTCGGAGAGGACGTCTTCCGCAACACGCGCGCGTTCTTCATTTCCGACCGTCCGATTTATCGTCCGAACCAGAAGGCGGAATTCAAGTTCATCGTCGGCGACGCGCGATACGACGCGCCCGACGACAACCGCTGGTCGGGTCAAACGGTCGATTATCAGATCGTCTCCCCCTCGGGCGAAGTCGCGGCGGAAAAGCGAGCGACGCTCGACGAATTCGGTTCGTTTAGCGATTCTTTTGAAATACCCGGCGACGCGAAACTCGGCGTTTACGACGTCCGACTGATGAAGAAAAACTCGAAAGGAAACGTCGAGTACTGGCTCGGCGAAGGCTCCTTCCGGCTCGAAGAATACAAAAAACCGGAGTTCATGGTAACCGTCGACGCCCCGAAAGACCCCGTCGCGCTCGGAGACTCCTTCAAGGCGAAAGTCAACGCGAAGTACTATTTCGGAGCCCCCGTCGCAAACGGCGTCGTCTCTTACAAGGTGACCCGAACCAACTATCGATCCGGCTATTACCCCGCGCGATACTGGGATTGGTTCTACGGAATCGGATACTGGCAGTTTACCTACGATTGCGACTGGTATCCCGGCTGGTCTATGTGGGGTTGCCGCAGGCTTCCTCCGTTCTACGCGCCCAGGTCGTCCGGTATTCCGGAGATCGTCGCCGAGGGAGAAGCGAAACTCCAGGAGGACGGAACGTTCGAAATCGCCGTCGATTCCTCGATCGCGAAGCTGATCTATCCGAACGACGATCAGGAATACGAAATCAGCGTCGAAGTTACCGACAAGTCGCGACGAACGATCACCGGAAAAGGCAAAGTCTACGCGGCGCGCAAGCCGTTCCAGACTTACGTCTGGTTCGATCGCGGATACTTCCGCGTCGGCGACGCGATGAATCTGGGATTCCAGGCGCGGCGGCTCGACGGCAAGCCGGTTCTCGGAAACGCGGTCGTCAAACTTTACAAAGTCGCTTATGAAAAGACGGACGACAACTCCGTCAAACCGATCGAGACGGAAGTCTTCGTCAAAGAGCTCAAGACGAACGACGAAGGCAAGGGAACCGTCGAAATGACGGCGGCGGAGCCGGGGCAATACCGCGTCTCGTGCGTCGTGACTACTGAAAACGGTCTCGAAGAAGAGGGCGGTCAGCTCGTCGTCGTTCGCGGCCAAACGAACGCGCCCGAAGCGAAAGAAGCCGACTACCGATTCAATTCGCTCGAAATCATTCCCGACAAACCCGAATATTCCGTCGGCGACGTCGCGCGCGTGCAAATCGCGTCGAACAATCCGAACGCCTGGGTTCTCTTCAACGCGCGTCCGAAGAACGACGTCGCCGTCGGCGCCCCGACGTTCATTAAGCTCGAAAACGGAACCGCTTGCGTCGACGTTCCGATCGAGACCGCCGACCAGCCGAACATTTTCGTTCAGGCGACGACAGTCTTCGGCGGCAAGTTGTTCGCCGAACAGAAGGAACTCGCCGTTCCGCCCGAGAAGCGCGTTCTGGACGTCGCGGTCGAACCGAACGCCGAGCGCGTCAAGCCCGGCGGAAAAGCCGCGATTAAGTTGCGACTGACCGACGTCGACGGCAAGCCGGTCGTCGGACAAACCGTCGTCGCCGTCTACGACAAGTCCCTCGAGTACGTTTCCGGAGGAAGCAATATCGGCGACGTTCGCGAATTCTTCTGGAAGTGGCGACGACGCGCCAATTTAAGCTACGTCGACAATTTGTCGCAAGCGACGTTCTTCAACGTTCTTTACTGTCTGTATCCCGGTCTGTTAAAAGACCGGCTCAATCCGATCGGAGTCTTTGGAAACGAAGTCGAGTACGGCGCGCGAGGCGGTATGGACTTTAGTTCCGGTCTGGCCGGAGGCATGGGCGGGGGCATGGGCGCGACGGGCGCCGCTCGAGCCATGAGAAAGAACGCGGTCGCGCTTTCGAGAAACGCCTCTATGGACGACGCCGTTGTTGAAGAAGCCGAAGCGCTCGACGCCGCCCCGATGGCGGCGGTCGCGATGGCGCCGGCCGCCGAGCCCATGGCGACCATGGCGGCGACGACCAACGGGGTTGAGAAAGCCAAACGCGAAGCGGCGAGCGACGATTCCGGCGGCGAAGAAGACGCGCCGTTGGTCGAAGCGACGGTTCGCAAGAATCTCGCCGACCTCGCCTACTGGGCCGCCGACCTTAAGCCGGACGACGACGGCGTCGTTGAAATCGAAGTCGACATGCCCGAGAACCTGACGACCTGGAAAATCGCCGCATGGTCGGTCGGCGCGGGATTGCGCGTCGGCTCCGGCGAGTCGGAAATCGTTACGAGCAAAGACGTGATCGTCCGTATGCAGAAGCCGCGCTTCCTGACGCAAAAGGACGAAGTCGTCTTCTCGGCGAACGTTCACAACTACCTCGATTCCGAAAAGAAGGTTCGCGTCTCGCTCGAATTCCCGACCGACGATCCGGAAAAATCGACCGCGAAGCTCTCCTTGATGGACGGAGTCGAACAGACGCGCGACGTCGTCGTTCCCGCCGGCGGCGAGACGCGCGTCGACTGGGAGGTTCGCGCCGACGGGCCCGGCGTCGCGACGCTGGTCATGAAAGCGCTGACGAACGAAGAGTCCGACGCGATTCAGGATACGATCGTCGTCAACGAGCACGGAATCTCCAAACAGATCGCCGTCTCCGGCGTCGTTCCTCCGGCGGAAACGGAGAACGACGAGTCGAACGTTCGCGAGTCGACCTTTACGCTGACGATTCCCGAGGAGCGCCGCGAAGAGACGACGAAGCTGACCGTTCGGTTCTCGCCGACGCTCGCGGGCGCGATCTTCGACGCGCTGCCCTACCTGTGCGAATACCCGTACGGATGCACCGAGCAGACGCTCAATAAGTTCCTGCCGCTGGTCATAGCGCAACGCGCGATGCAGGACGCGGGCGTGGATCTCGCGGCGCTGCGAACGAAAAAGGCGAATCTGAACGCCCAGGAACTCGGCGACGCTCAAGAACGCGCCGAACAATGGCAAAAGCGCAATCCGCTTAACGAGCCGGTCTTCGACGTCGACGTCGTCCGCGAGCGAACGGAGGCGGGCGTCGAGAAACTGCTGTCGATGCAAAACGGCGACGGCGGCTGGGGCTGGTTCTTCGGTCCCGGCGAATATTCGAGCGCGCGTCTGACCGCGCTCGTCGCGAGAGGGCTGCAAAAGGCGCTCGAATGCGATCAACGGGTCGATCAAAACGCGATCGAGCGCGGCAAGCAATGGCTCGCGAACTACGAGCGCGAACAGGCGTTAAAGATTATTCGCGGCAAAGTTTGGGACGACGAAAAGAAGCGCGAGGAAGGGGCGCGGAACCAATGGAAGTCCGAGGCGGACTCGACCGACGCCGCCGTCTATTTCGCGCTCTCCGAATTAGGTCTTCATCCGGGCGAATTCTCCGACGAGCTCGTCGACTATGAAAACGCGGAATTGACCGCGAGCGACCCGTTCGCGGTTCACGCCGTCATGAAGGAGTTGATTTGGGAAGCGAGAACCGATATCCAGCTCTATCCGCTTTCGACTTACGCGATCGCGCTGACCGAGGAGCCGAATCTCTCGGACGACGGCAAATTGCGCGTCGAAACGATCTTGAGAATCCTGTCGCAACACCGCGAAGTCGACGACGAGAACCAGACGGCATGGCTCGATCTCGGCCGCGTGAACGGCTGGCTTTTCTGGTCGTGGTACTGCGGCGAATACGAAACGCAGGCGTACTATCTGCGCCTCCTGCAGCGCGTCGACAAAGCGACGCTCGAAAAGCTCGGAATTCAAGACGACGCCTCGAGGCTCGTAAAATACCTGCTCAACAACCGCAAGAACGCGACGTACTGGAACTCCACGCGCGACACGGCGTTATGCGTCGAAGCGTTTGCGGAATACCTCCGAAAGACGAACGAGCTCGCGCCGAACGAAACGGTCAAAATCTTCGTCGACGGCGAGTTGAAGAAGACGGTCGAGTATACTCCGGACAATCTCTTCGAGACGGACGGAACGCTCGAACTGTCCGCCGAGGAGCTGACTTCCGGCGAGCATACCGCGACGTTGCGCGTCGAAGGGAACGGGCCGTTGTATTACAACGCGTATCTGGAATTCTTCACGCTCGAAGACCCGATTGAAAAAGCGGGGCTCGAACTCAAAACGGAGCGCCGTTACTACAAGCTCGTCGAGCGCGAAGACGCGACGGAAACGGTCGAGGGAGGGCGCGGTCAGGCGACGGCGCAACGCGTCGAACGCTACGACCGCGTCCCGCTTAACTCGGGCGACGCCGTCGTTTCAGGCGACCTGATCGAAGTCGAGCTGATCGTCGAAAGCAAGAACGAGTACGAGTCGATCCTGCTCGAAGACCTCAAGCCGGCGGGATACGAGCCGGTCGAACAGCGCAGCGGCTACGACGGCAACGCGATGAACGCCTACGTCGAATACCGCGACGACCGGGTCTGCTTCTTCGCGACGAGGGTCAAACAGGGAACGTCGACGGTTCGATACAGGCTCCGCGCCGAAACGCCCGGAAAATTCTCCGCGCTTCCGACGAAGATCCAGGCGATGTACGCCCCGGAACTCAAAGGAAACGCCGACGAATTTAAGACAAGGGTCGACGACCGAAACGACCTGTGACGCGAGTCGAAAGAGGTTGAGAGTCCGTTAAGACGCGGCGTCTCCCCAAAGCGCGCCGCGTCGATTACGGCGTCGCCTCGCGCGAAGCGAAACGACGCCGCAACGCGCTCAAAAACAACGCCGGAATCAGACCCGGCGCGAAGCGCCGCGAACCGTCGACGAAAGTCGACGTCGGCCGCGACCAAGCGCCCAGCCGC